>NZ_PIZT01000014.1:0-91201 GCF_002834115.1 Methylomonas sp. Kb3
GCCCCTGGGCGTCGACCACGGCGATATCGGCGACCGGTTTGCCGATGTCATGCAACAGCCCGGCAAAACAGACCGCCAGCCGCCAGCGTAATTCTTGTGCTTTTCGTTCCTTGGGTGATGCTGACGTGGCAAATAAACTGCCTTGGGATGCCAAGGTCGCCCAATGTGCGACTTCCAATCCGTGCCGAAACAAGCCACCGGCGCCACGATGATGATGCGATTCCGAAGCCGGCAACAAGTGGCTGTAGGCGGCATAGCGGCGTATGACCGGTGCGGCTATGGTTTGATAAAGACTATCCGGCATAGCCAGCGCCTGTTCAATATCCGCAATCAACTCCGTTTGACTGGACAGGATGCGTTCTACAGGTGCAGCCGGCAGACCCTTCATGAATGGCGGATAACGCGGCACATCCTCATCAATCGTTGTCGCAACCTGACCGACAGGCGCGGACTCGACGCCAAATAGACGTTGGCGGATGCGGGTAATGAGAGTCGAGGGCGTATTTTCCATAACGCCGCATCTTGCCGGGAATTTTTCAATCGTCGCTTGCAGCTGGCGACGAATTCGACGTCAGCTGCAAGCAGGCCTGGCAAAAGAGTGTTTAGTGTAACGAGCTCCCTTTAATTACCCCTGGAGCTCTCATGAAATCCAAATCGCTCGTAATCCATTGTCTTGTGCCCATGCTGTGCATTACGGCATGTACTTCGCTAAATCATCCCGATGCTGCCGTGAGCGAGACCGTCATCGAATCGATTGTGCCGGTTCAACCCGAACAACCCTGTCGCCTGGATAATGCTTGGCAGACAGGAGGATTGGGCGGTTCGGTATTTCGGTCAGCATCGATTGAACACGTTGTCAGGCAGGTCGATCAGCCGCTTGGCGTTTACTTGGCAAGTGACGACACAGCGGGTCATGTCCTTAATGTCAGCACGTCCCACATCCCAGATAGCCCGGATGACGATGCACAGGTCATCGAACGCGCCTGGCGAAAATATTGCCATCACCAACTCGATATGACACCGGAGGAGCAGGCGCTAGTCAAAACCATGACTATCCCACACAACGTGCTAAGCCATGGCTGCAATCCAGGCAGCTTGAAGAAGTGAGGTGGTCGTCATGGACAGAATTAGCAAAAACCATTCGCTCGACAATCTCACCGAACGCTTTCAGTCTCTGACCGAGCGGAAAAAAGCCAAATGGCGGGTGGTCGAACCGATGAAGTCTTTGCCCAACTGGCCGTCGGCAATCCGCGGTACGCCCAATGCCTGTTTGCGGAGTGCGTTGTTCGCCGGCATCCAGGGTAAGGAACGCATTGCCTACAAAAAACGAACACTGTTGGCTGCGGTCGACGGGATCGAGGTTCGTTACCTCGGCATACAGCTTAATCAATCGGACCTTGATGTCTGGATGCAGATCGTGCACTTGTCCCGGCAACAATTACCGGGATTTAGCGTGACCTTCAGTGCCCATGCCCTGTTGACGGCATTGGGGCGCGGTAGCGGCAAAAGCCAACACGAATGGCTGAAAGAATCTATGGCCCGCTTGGGCGGCGCTTTTGTCGAAATCACCTTTCACGGCCGGGATGCCTTCGGTGAAAAAGGCTTCTTGCGTTATTACCGTGATGAACAGACCCAGCGCTACGTGGTGGAGTTGACCGAATCCATGCTGCGCCTGTTCGAGGAGGGCTACACCTACATTGAATTCGAGCAGCGGCAAAAATTGCGCAAACAACCCTTGGCATTATGGTTACACGGCTTCTTGTCGTCCCATGCTGCTCCGTTCCCGATGAAAATTACCACCATCCATCGACTCAGCGGTAGTGGCTCAAAAACCCTGCGCGATTTCAAATATCGCTTGGGTAAAGCGTTGGACGCCTTGGTGAGTATTGGTACTTTGGCTAGCTTTGAATTTGCTGATGATATCGTGAAAATCAAACGCCAACCGACGCCCAGTCAGCAACGTTTTTTGGAAGATAATCAGCACTAAAAAAGCACGGCATTAGACCGACGCTATTTTGGGTCGGTCGAAGCCTCTCGATACGGCATTAGGCCGACGCGGATACGGCATTAGACCGACGGAGGCACGGCATTCGGCCGACAAGGTAACGGCATTAGACCGACGGGCACGGCATTAGACCGACAAAAAGCACGGCATTAGGCCGACGTTTGACACGGCATTAGACCGACGCTTGGAGTAAATTGTAAAATCGCCGCAGGCTATGCTATTCGTGGGCTGCAGCGATTTTATTGTGCTGAAATTTGAGGGTGCTAATCTATATATAATCTATTTTTAATCTATATATAGAGCCTGGTGATGACAAGGATTTCCACCCAATGCAGCAGGTCTTGTTCGGTGAGAGTGGATTGAGTGTTGACAGGTTGTTCGCTTGACATGAATTTTCCTATTACTTAACTGTAGGCATAGACATGGACAATGCCTAACGAGATTTTCTGTTAATTGCGAGCCTTGGAAAGCGCTTTACTGCATAGGTATTTGCACGTTGAATCCCTACCGCAGTAGACGTAACAACCGGATCAAATGAAAATATCAGATTTGACAATATTTCAGTCTTAATGCAAATTTTTACAAAGTTATGGTCTAGGGAGGTGCAGACTGTTTTCGTTACGAGTAATGTTGGTATCCATGTAACCCCGTTTACTTCGTTTCCTTGGTATGGAAACCGATGTCGGCTGCCGAATGACCGCTACTAGTTTTATTGATTTAACGCCATTGAGGTAAGTGCTCAGCGACAACTGAATATAGAATCTGGAGTTAACAAAAATGGCTGGAAAAGAAAGCAAAGGTGGATTAGGCGATTGGGCGAGTATCGTCGCCACAATCTCGCTTCTGTGTGGAGCAATTTGGGCCAATCAGGCCGCTGATGCCCCAAGACCTATTCCACCGCTCAAGGGCGATTCAGTCAAGCTCATCCAGGATGTAGATGCCCGATTATGGCAAGACCCTTTCGAAGCGGTTATCCGCCACCGGGAATCCGAACACAAGAAAGCTGAATGTTATCGGACGATTGTGGGGAGCAATTCACCAACCTATGTCAAACAAGATGGCGGTTGCGCCGAATCCAGGGAATACGAGAAATTCGAATTTGGACAGAACGAATTAAAGGGTCTTATCAAAAAGCGACTTGAACAGGGTAACGTTACCGTATTGGCGGTGATGCTGAACGGAGGAGCCTACGTGGGCGCCGGCGAATTCCGCCGCCAAGCCCGTTATGCCGTGCTGGCCGGTCTTAACGTGAAAGGTTACGTTCCCGAAGACGCACAGCATATAGAACATCTCACGATTGACAAGAAGGAGAATACCGGTTCTGAAAACAGTCAAAATGAAGGTTTCCCTAAAATTGTCCCCTTCGAATGGCTGACTCAAGATAAAAAAATCGGGAACAACGCCGAGGACGGTAGCGTACTGCTGATTTGGCTTAATGAAGAAGCTTTTGACGGTGAGTATTACGAACCGAATAAACCTGAATCACCTGTGGCCCGCAAACCCCTTGTACGGCTAGCCAATTTTTTTCGTTATCTATATCCGGAATCGGTTGAATGTCCGTTCCATAACAAACTAAGTCTTAAAATTATTGGCCCTGGAGACTCCACAGTCCTGGAGCATATGGCGGAGGAGATGCGCTCGTCCTTAACGCCCTGCCCGCGCCTGGAGTTCTATTCTCCCTGGGCGAGCATTCACGATGATGTTTCATACAAGACCTTGCAGCAGAAGGGCATCCCCTTCCACAGAATCGGCCCGGATGATTTTGAACTCGCCAAGGCACTGAAAAATGAACTCAAGCTTCGGAATGTGACGGATACAAGGCATATCGCTCTGATCAACCAATGGGATACAGCCTATGCCAGAAACCTCAGAAAAAACCTGTGCGAGGCATGGCAGGAAGATTCCGGCGACCAGTGCTTAAAGGAAAGCGGGATCATTCAGTATGAATTTCTGCGCGGTCTCGATGGCAAACTGATCGGAAATAAGGCAAAAGCCGACAACAACAAGCCCGGTGACGACAAGGAGTCCAACACCGTAACCGCCAGCTCTGCCACGCAGGCTACGGAAACACGTGCGGAAGGGGATGTCCAAATCGATTATCTGCGGCGCATCGACAAAGAATTACAGCAAAAAGATTATGATCTCCGTAAAGAAACCGGCAAGGGTATTCGCGCCATCGGCTTGATCGCCAACGATTATTACGACAAACTGCTTATCCTCAGCATACTCAAGCCGGCATTTCCCGAGGTAGTCTTTTTTACCACGGATCTCGACGACAACATGCTCAACGGCAGCGACGACCGCTATACGCGCAATCTCGTCGTCGCATCATCCTTCGATTTGACTCTAAATAAGAGTCTGCAACAGGATACCCCACCTTTTCGTAGCAGTTTACAAACGGCGGCATACGCAGCTGTGTTGACAGCCCTGCAATCTACGCAACCAGCTGGCAATATAGGAACGGATTGGCAGCCTCTTTTGTTCGAAATCGGCAGCAATGAGGCGGTAAGGTTGACAGCCGTACCGTCTGATATGGATATCACTTTTCCGACAGAATCACTCGATGATACCTGCGAGCCATCCAGCTTGGCGCAATGCGACGATCCTCACCCTGATAACGTCCCGCAACATGCACCACCAAGATTTTCCTGGATTTGGAGCGTGGGGTTTCTATTTCTATTGGTCTTGTCGAATCCAGGTGCGCTGTCGTTTGTATTGAAGCTTATGGGGAAGCAACATAGAGAAACATTTCTCGATTGGATAAAACATCAACCTTTTAACAAGATGCAGGCCTTACCGGAAAACGTATTGCCTTTGATGTTCACGGTATTTGTTAGTCTTGTGATAATGCTATCTATCTGGGGCTACCTCGATTCCCCAGAGCCATTTTTCTGGAGCGAAGGGGTCAGCGCATGGCCGAGCGAAATCATTCGCTTGTTTGCGATTGCGCTATCGTTGTATTACACCCATAGGATCAATGACACCATCAGGAGCAGTGACAGGGAAATCAGCCATCATTTCTTTGACATTGAAAACTTAGTGGACGTCAAGTGCGGAAACTCCTGGGGGCTAGCTATCCAGAAATTGTACGAAGACGAGGCGATGTTCATCCGTTGGGAAGAAACCGGCGTTAGGTCGAAAAAAGAGAGTACCCAAAAGGCAGACGAACAATATTCTGCGGAACAAGCATGGCGGGAGTATTTGCAAGAGCCTCTCGTACCCACGGCCGCTTTATATGGGATTCTTTTCTTCATGGCATGTTATTTTTTTATCGACTCTTGGGGTATGCCTGAACCCCCTGTTCGCGGTGTGTCCATGGCCTATGTAGACAAGACCATAACCCTGATTACTGTATTCCTGTTGGTTTTCCTAGTTTTTTACGTCAACAATGCCACCGGCCGCGTTGCACGCTTGGCTCAAAAGTTATGGGGGAAAAGCATATGGAAATGTACTGACATCGACCGCTTAGGTTTTTCGCGGAGCTATAAAGATAATCATAGTGGTTATATCGGTTTCGATAATTGGCTGGACATTCAACTTATCGCCAGATGTACAGAAGTCATCAAACCCTTTGTATTTTATCCAGTTTCAGTATTATTTCTGGTGATTTTTGCCCGCAGCCGTTTGTTTGATGCATGGAGCGTGCCTTGGCCATTATTAGTCGTCTATGGTGCGTCCTTACTCTTGGTCGTTTCCAGTGCATTGCTGATGCGCTGGGCGGCAGAGGCTACCCGAGATCATGGTATCGAATATCTCAGTAGCGCCTTGATGCGAGCGAAAACTTACAAAGGGGCGAATGGAGGGAAAAATCGGCAAATCCCAGATCAGGATACCGTTATTTCCCAATTGGAAACGGTCATAGAAGAAGCAAAAAGCCTGAATCGCGGAGCCTTTTCCTCTTTTGCCGAGCAGTCATATGTTCAAGCCATCCTGGCTTTCATCGCTACTTTGTCGAGCGTCAAGCTCTTGGATTTTTTCCAGTTTGGCTAGGAGTGCTTGAATACCTGTTATTTGTCCAATTATCACTTATAGGAGTTGCAACAGTGAGTTCACTTGAAGAGAGAACAGCCAAGTTCATCGATCTGATGAAAAAAATAGAGCCCAACGATTTAGAACTCAAAAAACGCTTTGATGAAGCAATGGTAACTGGGTTAAAAGAAATCATATCTTCTAGTCAATGTATGTCGAGCGATAGTTCTTCTATCCGTTGTTGGTCGGTGTGCTTTGGTATTTTGGGCTTTGTTGGAATTATTGCCGTTTTATTAGTGTCTTGTGACGATAATGCAAAGAAACACCTTGAGCATATGGCACAAATAGAATCGAGGAAGTCGCTGGCAAATGATGAAATCAAGACTAAAATTGGAACGATCAATTCAGATCTGGCTGAAATCAAGATTCATCTCGCTCAGTCTGAAAAACCGAAATCAGACAATGAGGATATAAAGAAAAAATTTGATGACATCGCAGATCAGATCAAGAAAATAAAGCCCTACCCAACAAAATGTTGTCAGCCAGTAGCCAGTCCCACAAAACGTGAATGTCCACCCCAATGATTACAAGTTCATACGGCGTGCAAGATCAGAAATCCTAGTTTGCCAACATGCCGTTACTACATGCCTTGACGGTCGCGGTGCCCGAGTTTTTACCGTAGGCACCAGACAAAATATTAGGGAAGCGAACGAGTTCGTCTCTGCTTTCAGATCGCGAAAGCCAGTGCCTTGTCGCCGAGCGCCATTGCGCCGTTATAGCCCTTCTTCACGGTAGATATTAAATTATTTTACGGTCTTTTGAGTTTAAGCACGCCGGAACTCACATCACGGGTCGGCAACAAATTCCTATCGAGATCGCCCTTTAATAATTCAAACAAATCCCGAGTAAACACTTGGTTACCGATATGCCATGAATGATCGAAAGTTCCTATTTTTGCATTTTGATCAGACGCTTTAACGGTATCGTCTGAGTCAAGCAATTGAAAGTAATCAGTGCAATCTACATTAACCGCTTTTGCCGGAATATCAGCCGGCAGACCCATTCTGCCCACCCTTGGAGCCATTCCCAAGCGCTTGCCGTTGGATAGTTTTAAAACGGAATCTGAGCCATTCGAGTAATTAGTAAAGCGAACGCAGTGCCGATAAAGCGCTTCGCTAGTTGCGTTATCCTGCTTCAATGAAGCCGAAGAAATGTCTCCCGCTATGAAGGCAATTTGGCTAACCATCCAGCTCGCTTGGATTAAATTGGCATCGTCAGCGTCATCAAAGGCTTCGCGGATAACATAAGCTCCAGTCGAATGCCCTAATAAATGAATATTGATCATACAATCTGGTCCCTGTTCCTTGGCAAGAATTCGGATACCGTCGGTAACCAATTGCAGTGCTGTAATTTTGGCATCATGCCTGTCTTCCAAATAGTTCAATGGACTGTCTGCGCTTGGCCAATCGAATGACATTACCGCACCCTTGTAACCAATGGCTGCAAGATCATTTTTCAATTGGCGATGGCGTTGCATAACAATTTCCTGTGAATTGTTGTAGCCATGAATAAAAACCAGAATATCGCCGCGATCCTTGAATCGTTGTTGGTCAGGATCATCAGCCGAAGATCTCCAAATAGCCGATGCACGTAATATTTTAACCCATTCGTCGGGATCGATTTTATGCTTTGGTAGCGGCGCATTGGCTTTATCTGGTACCACGAGATACAGACTTTTACCGGGTTCGGATATGAAATTATCGCCTTCAACGGCGCGAGCACACATGATGTAATCGGACATACTAATTTCTCCATTTTCAGGTCAGCGACATTTTATGTCGCAGTTTAATTAGATGGACTAATGTTTTTTCATGACCCTTGAAGGCGGCTCTGGAGCAAAGACCAATCGCTTGCCTGCGCTGCTAGGGGCGGCGGCTTTGGGGTGGTTTAAATCGCCGACAAATAGTCGCTTTCCGGCGATGAAACTTGAGAGAAGGCGAGCACCTGGGCGACCGGTTACGTCATTCGGGTATGGATTTAAATATCCCCAAACTGCCCTCGCGAAGTTTAGCAAACGGCAGTTAAACATTAGATGATCCGTATCGAAAGGTCTAGTCAGGCTATCCGCCGTTCTTTACGATGTTCGTCACCTTCGTCGCCGCTCCAATTACGGCGTTTGTTCTGCTTATAAATGTGGTGACGGTTTTCATTTTTTCCGCTTCTTTCTTGAGATCGTCACTTGCCGCCGTTATCTTGACCAGTGCCGCAGCTAGCTGCGCACTATGCAAACCGGCCATCAACTCTTGAATGTGTAAGTCTGTCCGGCTATCCATTAGATTGCTAATAGTAGTACTAAGCTCGAGCCGTTGCGGATCGCCGATAGCAAGGCCGTTTTTTATCGTGATGGCCTCACTGATTATGTTATCCAACAACTCGACATCGCTGTCACGCTGATCCGTAATGTCTTTTTCTGTTGCCATGGTTTATTCCCCATCATCTATTCATTTGGCGTCGGCGGTCGCCGTCGGCTGTTTAGCAAATGCCTTTTCAACGGCAGCGGCCTTATCGGCGAAATCGGCCATTGCACTCACGAGATTCTGGAACTGCCTGGATTTGTCGTTTACCGCCTTCATCATTTCGTTATGCGCCTGCACGAGGCTTTCCCCGACTGCAGCCGGATCGACTCCCTTGAGCGCATTCAAACTCGCGACCAACGATACCGAGTCTGCCAAAGGCGTATCGTACCGATCCAGTGATATGTCCGCAGGACACGTTGCCTTCTTGGCGCACTTCTCATCAGCAATAGCAATGCGGGCATCAAGGTCGATATTAATCCGATCCATGCGGGCATTCAGTTGATCGGTAAGCAACTTTATACGGGCGGACTGCACCGATGTTAGCATGGGCGTTACTGCCTTATCGACCACAACCTCAATCGTGCTACGCTTGCCTTTTTCAGAATCGATAGACGGTGTCCCGACTGCATCGATCGCTGACTTCAGCGTGTCGTACCGCGCCGCATCGAGACCCGTACCAATTGTCCAGGTTGCAAGCGTTACGGCCGCCCCTAGTGCTGGCCCGGCAGCCGCGCCTCCTGGGGTTACGGCGCCAAGCGCGGTGCCCAGTGCCGCCGTACTCGATGACAACTGTGAAGCGGCCGCATCGTAATCCTTGCGATCTTGGGCATTCGTGACCGCTGCCAGCCCGTCTGCATACGCTTTCAGCGCGGCGAGCGCCTTCTTTGTCTCAGGTTTGCCGGGGGCGAACTTGTCTGCCGCAGAAATATTTGGGGTATTGTTGGGGGGCACCATTAGCCTACACAGTTCATCTGGATTTCCTCCACATCCTTTACTCAGGTTTACCCCAGCCCTCGCACCAACTACTTGCGCGAGATCTGTCGCAGCCTGATCTTGGTCAATATTGTCGAGCCCCTGTGTTACCCCATTCGACACAGCGGTAATGCTCGAATTGAAGCTCTCCACTTCCTTTTGATAGAGGTAGGGCGAACATCCAGACAGTGCCGATGCCACCACAACCAATGTGATAATAGCTCGCATTGAGCGGTTTCCTACTTGCTCAGTGACATTAATGGCAATGTTCTGCCTGGCGCAGATGGATGGGAATTTCAACTCACCTTCGATAATTGTTCGCATGGATGATGCCCCCTTTGTGATCAATGAGATTTTGTTTCAATATTCTGTCCGACGCATAGCTCGCATTGAAGTCACCGTGCCTCCAGCTGCGGATGACGGATAGAAAGTTCAACACGCCAAAACTGTAGAAAACATGATAACTACAGTTTAGTTAATAGCATAACTGTTACCTTCATTCCACCATATTCATCGTCACAAAGCGGTCAGTCACAACAGACAGCTCATGATCGGGGGTCGGACAGTGATAATGTCAATTTGCTCGCCGAATAGCGGACAGCCGATTGGGTCACAAGATGCCTTAACTAGTGAAATTGGTAGTTACTCCGACCGGCGAGTTGTGACCATCGGGGACCATGATTCTCTCAAGTTTATTGGAGCAATGCTTTTCATTCAGCCATCTCAACCGATGAATTTAGTATTGGCATCGGCTTCAATTACCCTGCAATAACGCTGCACCGCATCGCGAATTTTTCCCAGCCGATCGAGCTGTTGCCGAATATGGGCAAACTCGGTTTCCAGTTCTTCGACTAATTCCGCCTCCCAGGCGGGTTCGCCCTTCAGCAGGTTGCCAAGCGGATAACGATAGCCACGGCCTTTCTTAACGTACTGCGCAATGGGCCTGGTCTGGCCGTTTTGCCGCAACGTGGCCATGCGATACCACTCAATGCTGAAAGCGCGTTGGTTTTCCCGACAGCGGATGCGGACGCCGATTCGGCCCGATTCGCTTTTGCTGTGTTTCTGGCGCTGGCTTTTCAATTGGCGCCAATAATCATCAACCAATACTTTGGCTTGCGCCTGGAGATGATCGCACCGGGTTTCGATCCAATGCAGCAGGTCTTGTTCAGTAAGATTGAGCTGACTGTTGACAGGTTGTTCGCTGGACATGAATTTTCCTATTACTTAACTGTAGGGATAGACATGGATAATGCCTAACGGGATTTTCTGTTCATTGCGAGCCTTGGAAAGCGCCTTAGTGCATAGGTTTTGCAGCTGAAATGCCTACCGTAGTAGGCATTTCACTGTCATTATCCCGATGATTTATTTAGGCATTGCCTTGGCAAAACGGCGTCAATTATGCCTACCTAGGAAATAACTTCGGATTTCGGGCGGATTACCGTTGCCACGTTTCCCTACTAGCGTAGGCAAATCGAAAGTCGATTTCCTATTGGGATTTACGGGTCATTGCCCGTTCGCAATAACGCCGGCATTTTAGGCAACCGATATGGGATAACGATTGCAGTTGGCGCCGAATTTGCGATCGTCTGACGTTACGGTCGCGATCTGCGATCGCATTTCGAACCATGTTGCAGCTGATGGCGTTTTCGTCGTCAGCTGCAAAAGTTGCTGGGAAAATCTGCCGGAAAATGGCGCGATGAACCGAAACGCCATTTCTTTACCGATCATCATGAGTTTGTGTCTCAGAGCCTCTGTGGCGATGGGTAAGGACGACGCGCCCGAGGTTTCCTATTTCGCCGACAAACAGCGCGGCTGGTTTTGGTACGAGGTGTTGCCGGAGCCGGTTAAAAAAACCCAACCCGAAATTCAAGCTGATCAGGAAAAGCCCAAGCCTGACAGCAAACCACTCAGCGTCATTCAAGCTGAAATTGAACCCAAAACACAAGCCAAGCCATCCGCAGAACCCCAACCACTCTCTTCGGCCTGGTTGAAGCAGAACCTCGAGCATTACCTGAACCAGGCGATCGACGATCCCAGTCCCGAAAATGTCGCCGCGTTTTATTACCTGCAGCGGGTGATGATGGATAAAGCCGAGCGCTTTACCAACGCCGCCCGTTACGTGGTGATGTCCGATCCACAACTCGATGAAACCGTGCGCCGACCGGTGGCAACCTATGCGGCCAATGAAGCCAATCATCAGGCCGGCGTGGTGGCCGAACGCGCCTTGAAGGCGATTGCCGCCCAAGCCGGTATTTTGTTTTTCTTCCGGTCCGATTGTCCCTATTGCCATGTGCAGGCGCCGATTCTGGCGATGCTGGAAAACACCTATGGATTCAAGATTTATCCCGTGTCGCTGGATGGTTTACCTATGCCGAACGGCTTTTTCAGTCAGTTCAAACGGGATAACGGTCAGGCTGCAATGTTGGGGGTTGAACAGACACCGGCACTGTTTCTAATGAAACCGCCCAAGCAGATTTTGCCTTTGGCGCAAGGCGCCTTGTCTCTGGAAGAAATCACCGGACGGATTCTGCTGGCCGCCAAGGAAGCCGGTTGGATCGATGCCTCGCAATACCAAATCACTCAGGGCATTCGTAACACGCCGATGTTGTTACCGGCCGCCGGTAGCATCAGCCCTGCGGTCACTCAAGATCCACTGTCACTGATCCAGGCATTGCAACGCAGTGCGCATCTCGGGAGTACACCATGATGTCGTTTTCATTTCTATTTCGGTATCGCTATCGCTACCAATATCGCCAGGTATTAGTATTGATTCTGTTAGTTGAGAGTGCCGTTCCAGCCTATGCCGACCTGCAACAGGAAATGGACAGCATGTTCGGCACCATGACCAATGTCACGGCACCCACCGCGCATTTGGGGCAGCGCCGTGGCGTGATTACCGGTGGCAGCCTGGTGGCGCGCAATGGCATCACTAATACCAACCTAGTCTCGTTTGTACCACCGTCGTTCAGTGCCGGCTGCGGTGGTATCGATTTATTCGCCGGCAGTTTCAGCTTCATCAACTTCAACCAGTTCGTGCAATTGCTGCGCAATGTCGCCGCCAATGCCTCAGGCTATGCATTCCAACTCGCCGTTGGCGCTATGTGTCCATGGTGCGCATCGGTGATGACCGACCTGCAAAAGAAAATCCAGGAGATGAACCAGATGTTCAGTAACTCCTGCCGTTTGGCACAGGGCCTGGTTAACGACACGGTCAAAGCCTTCGATCTGCAAAGCAAAACCAACCTATCCAATGCCTCGTTTACCCAAGGGATTTCGGATGTGTTTTCCAGCTGGACCAATACCAGCACGCTGGGCGATCCTGTACAGCAAATCAAGCAGAACGACCCGGCCGACATGACCAAGATCATCCAGGGCAATCTGGTGTGGAGGGCTTTGGTCAATCAGAATGCTGGGGGCTGGTTCCGTTTCGGCGGCAACAGTTTGCTGGAAGCGGCGATGAGCATTTCCGGCACGGTGATCGTCGATGCGCCGCAAGCCGCACCCGACGGCAAAGGCGAGAACAATGCCATTAGCGCGCCGCCGCCGATTTTGCGGATCAAGGATTTGATGTACGGCAATGACGCCGGCAACAGCTATCAAACCGTGCGGATGTATACCTGTTCGGATGGCCACGATGCCGATCAGTGTCTGAAACCCATTGTCCAGAACGTCAATCTGCTCGGCTTGAAACAGCGGGTGATGGAGATTCTGCTTGGGTCTGCCAATAGCGGCAACGGCTTAATCTACAAATTCTCGACCAATAGCGGTCAAATCACCGACAGCGAAAAAGCCTTCATGCAAACCGTGCCGGATGCCATCGGCGGCATGATCCATAACCTGGCGCGGGAAGATGCCGGTATCGCCAAAGTGTGGGCCGAAGAAGCGGCACCGGTGATTGCCCTGGAATTGGCGCAATTGATTGTCAACGATTTGCTCAATGCCGTGCAAACTGCCGCACACATGAATGACCATGCCTACGCCAAGTTGCTGATGGATGCGTTGAAGGATGCAAGGGAGCAAATCCAGGACGAATACGTCACCATCGCCGGTCGTTATGGCAACCCTCAAACCTTGATGGCGTTTTACCAGCAGTTGATGACCACCGTGAAGCCTAAACACTACGGCACCGTGGCGCAGTTGCCGGCTTCCGGGATGGCTTGGCCAAGTCCTTAAACGCTCATCCCTTCCATCTCCTCGCAATGCATTTCTCCCACGTTGTTTAAAAGGCAGGTCGCCCATGTTTGAAATCTTCTCCGTGGGCGATTCCGCCTATTTGCAAGCTGTACTGAATGCGATCGCGATGATCTCCGGTACCGGTGATTACCGCACTGCGGCCGCAGTCGGCGGCTTGATCGGCGTCATCATTGTGATGCTGAGGGCCTTGTTGCAATGGGATGGCCGCGGTATTCGCTATCAGGATTTGCTGTTGGCTTATGTGTTGTGGCTGATGCTGTATGCGCCGTCGGTGCGGGTGTCGATTGAGGATGCTTATACCGGTAGCGTGGTGGTGGTCGACAATGTACCCTTGGGTCCAGCGGTGGTCGGTAGCGTGATGTCGAATATGGGCTATCGCACCACCCGATTGTTCGAACAAGGCTTTGGCACACCATCGATGACCGGCAACGGCTTTGCTGACAGTTTGCAGACTTTGACGGCGGTGCGGAAGAATTTGTTGTCGCGGGTGAATCTAGGCGCGGCCAACGTGCCGAATGCCGGCAGCGACATGGAAACCTCGTTTGCCAATTACGTGCGCGAATGCACCTTGACCGGTGTCGATCTGAATCAAAAATCGGTGGACGCCATCTTGCGCGATGCCGATCCCCTGAATGCCATCCGCTTCGATTCCGACATCTACATGACTCAAATCTATGTCGGCGGCCAACCGCAAACCAAAACCTGCACCGATGCCTGGGCTGATTTGAGTGTGGTGGCGAATGGGAACTTTGCGACGGCGCTGGAAGGGTTGTTGCAACCGACCTTGGGTGTGCCGGCGGCAGCTGACACGGTGCCGAAAATCCAGGATGCCTTCGATGCTCTGGCAGGGCTCGGTGTGGTCGATGCCGCCAATTACATGCTAATGTCAGCGATCATGCCCATGTTTGAGAAAGGCGTGATTGGTCGGCATGAAGACGGCTTGCATTGGAACAAGGCGGCGATGGTCGAACAAGCCATTCAGCAACGCAATACCCAATGGGCGGCAGAGCAAACGCTGTTTGCCAAGATCGTACGACCGATGATGGCCTTCATCGAAGGTTTGAGTTATGCCATCGCACCGATTATGGCCTTTGTGGTGATGCTGGGCAATGTCGGCATCCGGATGAACATCGGCTATTTTTCCATGTTGCTGTGGATCCAATTGTGGATGCCGATACTGGCGGTGATCAATCTTTTCATACAGATGTCGGTCGCCGGCAAAATGGCGGCACTGACCACGGCCACTTACAACTTGCCGTCAATGATGGGCATTTACCAGCTGGACATGGAGTTGCAGCAATGGCTGTCAATCGGCGGCATGCTGGCGGCGTCGACGCCGGCGATCACGTTGATGTTGATCTATCGCGGTGCGGTGACGGCCACCCATTTCCTGGGACGCATGGATGGCGGCGACACCATTAACGAAAGAATCGCCACGCCCGATGTGATCAGTCCGGCGCCGGTATTGAATGCTCAGGCGCAGCATCAATACAGTCCATTGTCGGCGGTTACTCAAACCGGCGTCGACAAGGTGTTGCCGACTTTCACGGCCGGCAAGGATATGAGTGCGGCGGTTTCGTCGGCTTACAGCGCTTCCGAACAGGCGACAAGCAGCTTCATGCATAGCGTGTCGTCCACGGCCTCAAAATCGGCCAGCATCACCAGCGATGCGTTTGACAGCCGTTCGTTGGGCAATCAGATTGCCAGCAGTTCCAGTGATACCGATGCCTATAATCGTCAGTTCGGCGAGGCCTTTGCCAAGAAACATGCTGATACCGGGATTTCAGCCGATCAGTTCTCGGCGTTGGTGGCCGGCAGTGCCAATGCCGGGGCCAAGCTGGGTGGCGACCAATTGAGCGGAGTCATCTCTGGACGCTTGCAGAACGATTTCAAAGTCAGTCAGGACAAGTCCGATGCTATTGCCGCCGACATCAGTCAAACGGTCAATGATAGTCAGGGCTATCAAGCGGGGTTGGCGAAAAGCCTGACACTGGATGCGCAAACCGGTACCCGAAACGTCGCCTCAATGGGACTGCAAAATCAATCTTTGTCCTCGTTGCAACACAGCGCAACCGACGCGGTATCTGCTAGCGAATCCTATCAACAAACCCTATCGGCCCAACAACGCTTCGGGACGCAGGCGAGTTTCGGCGCGGCGGAAACCGGTTACAAGATCGCTCATGACAACACGTTGATGGAGCGCCTGGATCAAACCCTCGATCAATATGGGCTGCGTGGTGATACCCAACGACTTGCATCGCAGTGGAAAGCCGCTGGTTGGATCAGCGATGCCGATCAGGCCTATGCCGCTGCCGGGATGTCGTTACTGACCGGATTCTCGTCACCCAGTTACCGAACCCTGGATGATCAACAATCGCACCAGGCGCAAATCTCGGGTTATCAACTGCTGAGTGATGCGTTTAATGCACCGCAGGCCGATCAAACCTTGAATGCCAGCCAGAACGAATCGCTGAAAGCCAATGCGCCGGAAACTGGTATGGTTAAAACCGCTGTCGAACAGGCTCAGCTCAAAGACCCACGTGCTGAAACCGAATCATTGGGTCAGCGTGCGCAGGCACAGATTCGTACAGCGAAGGGGAAAATTGCCGGTGGCGAAAGCCGTGTCGAAGCACAACATGATCGAAATCTGGCTGAACGCGAACAACAGTCCAGCCAAGGCTTTGGGCAATTGGCTAATGTCAAAGCCGAGCATTTTAGACAATCGATTGCGGCCGCGGCGAATGAGACGCCTTCGGTAGCTGAGGCGTCGTTTGATTATTTGGGTGGTGGCCTTTACAACTCAGTGAAGAATCTGGAAGCTGTGGGCTCCGTTAGCAATCAACATATCCGAGAGTTTGCTGAGTTTGTACAACAGGGTCAGGCAAAAGGGATGAGTATTTGGGATTCGATAAAGTATGCGTCAAACCAGTCGTATTCAGGTTTTAAAGACGCCTCGGAAATATGGGCAGATCAGAGAGTAAACGAAGTTGCAGATAGGTTGACTCCAGGTCAGCAGGCTTATTATCGAGCTACTATTTTTGAAGCGTTTGCAGGAATTGCAGTTGCTGGCGAATATGGCGGCACCCTTGGTATTGCAAGAAGCCAGTTAATAGAAGAGGAAGGCAGTGTCGAAGGTAATGATATCGCAAGGCTACTTAAAAGTGCAGCTGGTCAAGGCCGCATGGATCTGATTGACCAGATTGGGAATTACAATCGGGCGCGAGGCCGCATAAACTATTAACTTTTACTGAGAATAATTTCTAGCGGCTGCAAAACCGGCTAGTATCCATCGAACTATCATCAGGAAGGAAGCCATTACGACATAACGAGTGAGATCATCTCTAACATACTGAATCAGAATTGCGATCAAAGCTATTGCTGACCAATAATAGCTACTCTTGTGCGATAATTGTTCCGCAATGAATTCGATAGTTTGATAACAAAGTTCAGTTAGGCCGAAAGCACTGAAAATGATGCTACCGAAAATCCCAAGGGCTTCCATCTCGCTAGGCAGTATTTCAATCGTTGCAAGAAGCCAAATCAAACCAAAGCCAGTGGCTACCAAAGCTATTCGTTTAAAAGCAGCGAATGAAACAATTTTTTGGGAAAACTGTTGTAAAAATTGCTGTAATCCACTCGGAAACCGTGCAAACGTAGCGCCGCAGAAAGGGCAAACTGACTTGACTGGTCGGCCATAGTAAACGACCACTCTCGGCACCATGGACCGGTTGCATTCGTTGCAAATCACCGTAGCATGATGTCCGGCAAAGACTGAGGGTTTTCGGGTATCTTGTCGGCTTAATCCGGATGAAAATGTCGCCATGATTGGCCTCCACTTCGAGTATTCAGCTGATCCTAAATTCTAGTGAATACTATCCCAAGATTCTTTGAAAGAATCAATTAGCCAATGATGTTTTTGGCTTTATGCATTTGGTTTAACACGCACATTTGACAGACCTGTTGGTATTTACAGCCATGAATGACCAGATAGGGGGTATGGCAGGTCGTACAGTAAGGTAATTCAGCGAGTCTATCTTTCAGGGCTTCGGTGATAATCCAGGCTTCATCGAAATTTGCGGGTCTTATGCGGCCAAACGGTCGGCGTTCCTGAATATGGTTTGGATAAAGTGTGCAAAAAGTATCCCAGGCAAAAATCATAGCGTTCAGGTCTATTTTCGATCTGATATCACCCGGACAAGCGCTTCGATAGATTGAAGCAAATAGGGCCATGTACAGAAACGACTCGCGCGCTTGCGGTAGCGATGTAATGCTGGGAATTAGCCCAGATACTGGACTTTCTCGGTGCAGCGAAAAATAAAGGTTACACAAGTCTTTGGGGCGCAGGGTTTTGATGGCCCGACTGGCCAATTTTGTGCGCAACTTTCGTCTCAGTAATTGATAGGCCCAATACTGATCATTGAGCCGAGCAGTAAAGGAGCAATGACTACTCATGACTCTGGAGGGTGGGCGGACAAAAGCATCAGTAGATCGATGGCTCGTGCGTCGAGTACATCCGGGACTTCGGCTTTTGGGGTGTTTAGGAATTCGCTCCATTTGTGGGGATTGAAACGGGGAATAAAGGTCAGGCAATCGCTTCGAGCCAGGATCTTCAACTGTTCGAGCGGCATCTTTCTGATCAATGAAACCGCGTCTGCCGTTAAGCCCAGGCAGAACATGGCTTTCTGTTCGCTCTCGGACAAAATTAAGGATTGAGCGACGATGAGGTAGTCGAGATTGAGTTTGTAGAGATTTTCCTCCATTCTGGAATCCTTTATTGGCTAAAGAATCGCTCGGATTTGATTCGCCAAGGCGATTACTTTTTGTCCGTACTGAATGGCTGCAGGCTCGTTTTTCCAGCTGTAATATCGGCCGATACCATGAGCGGGATTGTCTGGCACCGATTGGATGGCCTCTGAGAGTACGCTAGCGCCGATTTCGAGATTGGTGCTCGGAATCAATAGTTGCTCAGGTTTCGCAACGCGGTGGCCATGCCATCGCAGATTCACTTGCATAATGCCGACATCGATATTGCGCTTGCCCTGATCCAACATTTCATTAAGTAAAGCTTCTGCCTCCTGCTGACTGTTAGGAATAAATGAGTTGCCAGCGTTATTGATGGCCCAGGGCCAGGGCATGACACGATTCTGTTCACCGTTTTTTCGCGACTCCGTGAGCGCAACGGCATACAGAATATAGGGGTCAATGCGATATCTACGGGCAACTTGTCCCCACTGCGTGTTTTGTAATTTAGTGTTTGATGCCAGGGACTGTTGGCTGTTGCCATTCGCTTGAATGGAATCAGCAGCCATTGATTCCATGGGTTGGCTGATGATGCAAAGGCCACCGATCAAGCCAATCCAAAGGTGCTTAATAGGGATTTGGATTGAAATGCCAGGTGACTTAAACTCTTGATTTATTTTGTGAATAATGAACATCGTCAGCTCACCGTTTTGATCTTGAAGCGAGTTTACGACGTTGCCAAAAATTCTATATGTTCGAAAAACCTCTCTTTTAGCTGTTTTTCGCCGATCCTCTGAGTTTTGCCCTGCTTTTTTACTTGATCTTATGATCGGAAGGAATGTGATGACTTGGGTGGGTTGATTGTGGCTGATGTTTATGTGTGTACCACCAAGAATATTTTTATGGCGCGATTTTTGGTTTGGTGACATATTAAATGGCACATTAAAGTTAATCGCGACACCAAAAATCAAATCATGCCAAAAATAGTCCCATCAGAAGAGCTGGATCGAGTCGAGAAGTTGATTGCCCAATATCCTGAAGGTATTGGTGCGAAAGACATTGCGCAACAGCTAGACTTTGAAATCAAGGGGCGTACTTTGCAACGCCGCCTGGCCACATTGGTAGCAGAGCGCCGCGTTTTTAGCGAAGGCGATGGGCGAGCACTGAAGTATAAAGTTGCAAAGCCTGGTCAGGGTTTCGACTCGGTTGATGTCGTTGATGGTTCGAGCCGGCAATTCGTTGACGAAGTCTATATTCCCATTTCGCCAGAAGGCGAAGAGATTAAGTCCTTTATTCGTCAACCTTGGACTCAACGATCTCCCGTCAGCTACCAACCCGATTTTCTGGGGCAGTACTATCCAAACAACACCTATTACTTACCAGCCAGTTTACGTGAACAATTGCATGCCTTGGGCCGGTCGCCGGCTGAACAAACCCCGGCCGGCACGTTTGCTCGTGACATATTGAATCGCTTACTCATTGATTTATCGTGGGCTTCATCACGATTGGAAGGCAATACCTATAGCCGACTAGATACCGAACGCTTGATCGAATTCGGTCAGGCGGCTGAAGGTAAGGATGTCATGGAAACCCAGATGATCCTCAATCACAAGTCGGCTATTGAATATTTGGTACGCGACACCGAGCACGCCGGCGTTGCAGCAGAAACTATTATTGCCGTACATGCCTTTTTATCGGATGGTTTGTTAGCGGACCCGATGAGTTGTGGTCGCCTTCGCAATCGTGCGGTCGATATCGGGGGTAGTGTTTATTTGCCGATTGCGATGCCGCAACGGATTGAGGAGTTGTTTGGGATTGTCATGACTATGGCGGCTGAAATCAGCGATCCGTTTGAACAATCATTTTTCCTAATGGTGCATTTGCCCTACTTGCAACCCTTCGAAGACGTCAACAAACGGGTTTCGCGGTTGGCGGCCAACATCCCGCTGATTCAGCACAATCTCTGTCCACTGTCCTTTATCGATGTGCCTCAACAGGCTTACGTGGACGCGGTCCTCGGAGTCTATGAGCTGAATCGAATTGAATTGTTGAGAGATGTCTACATCTGGGCTTACGAGCGTTCATGTCAGCAATACGTTGCCGTGCAGCAGCAGCTCGTGCCGCCGGATATCGTTCGATTACGTTATCGAAACGAACTGGCTGAAGTGATACGAGCCATTGTCAGGGAGGGAATGACTGCGGATGAAACATCGATCATGGCAGGGATTCCAGATTCAGTGTCTACAGAAGACAAGCAACGATTCATTATTTTGATACAAAACGAACTTAAAACTTTGCATGCGGGAAATGCAATTCGTTTCGGGCTGCGTCCGCTGGAGTTCTCAGTATGGCAGCAACAATACCAAACTGATCATGTGGAATAATATATTTCATTACTAGATCGTTACCATCAGTTGTTCCTGGAGCCTAATTTGTAACATGCTTCGGTGTAGCATTGGTGTAGTAAAATCGTAGTACTGCAACATATAAATAACGTTGATATTGGTGCAACTGTAGTAGGATTTTAAATTGCGAGATCTGCAAGTTGTTGATTTTATTGATTGATAAAAAACTCTATTTGACTGGGGGACAAGGGGTCGTGGGTTCGAATCCCGCCGTCCCGACCAAGTTTTTTGAGATTGAATATTGAATAACCCGCAAGTTACTTGACTTGGCGGGTTTTTTATTGCTTGAAAAACTATAGGAATACATAGCGTTTTTGATAATTAATCACTGATTGATCGATAAAGTTAAATTGAATGAATACGGCGGCTAATATTTCGATTTATCAAATATTTGAGACAGGCCTAATCCGATGTTGAGCCGTTTTAGAGATCATATTGTCGTGAATCACCCGGATCAATTATCTCGGCAATGGGCGCAACGTATTGTTGATAGATACGCAACCAGTGCCAAAGTACGTACAGTAGATATTCGATCCGTCAATATTGGCACATCGACGCGCTTGCGGCTAACCGTGAATCATGACGCCATCGGCGTCGTTCCAAGTCGGTGGTTTGTAAAAACGCCGTCGCTGGCAATTAAGTCCAGAGCGATTACCGCCATACCGCGTTTATTGCATAAGGAAGTTCATTTTTATAATTCGCTTTCTCAGGGGGTTCCGGTGAGTGTGCCGCAAATTTTAGCGGCTGAAAGTCTGTTAGGGCGCGGTACTACATTGGTAATGGCGGATTTGGATGAGCTGGGATTTAGGCCCGGGCTTACCGCAGACGCTCTGTCCTTGGAGCAAGCTCAGCAGGTGGTTGAAAAGCTCGCTGTTTTTCATGCTCACTATTGGGGCAATGCTGGGCTATTGAAAACGCATCGCTGGTTAAACGGTTTTAGTCACAATGTCGAGAATCATATGGGGACCTTACTGGCTGTGCCCTTGATGAAGCGTGGCCTTGATCGCGCAGGGCGCTTGGTGCCCAGCAAATTGCATAGATCCGCGTTGCGCTATGCAGCGGATCGGCGGCGAATCACCAGGATATTGGCAACCGGTGTGCAGACCTTGGTGCATCATGATTGTCATCCAGGCAATCTATTTTGGAATCACTCTGAGCCAGGCTTTCTGGATTGGCAATTGGTGCGGATGGGTGAGGGTGTTAGTGACCTCGCTTATTTTTTAGCGACATCGCTGAAGCCGGAGTCTCGGCGTGCTCATGAAAAACAATTGCTGAAGCTATACATGGCGGCGTTAGCTAGTCAGGGGATTAGCGACTTGGACGAAGAAACGTATTACCAACGCTACCGTGCTCATTTGGTGTATCCGTTCGAAGCGATGATTGTTACCTTGGCTATAGGGGGTATGATGGAGCGCAATAGCAACTTGGAGTTAATTGCGCGCGTTTCAGCGGCGGTTGACGATAACGATAGCTATTCTGCGTTATCTATATAAGTGTTTTTCCCAGTGTTTCTGGAAGGCGGTTATATACTGAATTTGATCTGAGAATTGGGTCGATGCTATTTGGCGGAGAATCTCTCGATAGGGGAGATAATTTGGCGGGTATATGAACCCACAAAAATTTCAACAGCCTGTTAAGTCTTCTTGTTCTTGCTTGTCCTTTGAGGGAAGGAGAGGCTACAACTGGTACAGTTGATACGTAGTTCCATTCAATTCCTTTTTTCATTGCTCTCTTAATCAAGCTCAATTCATGTTTGACTGTTTGATTAGAGGCTAGTGTAAGCCGACTTTCTCTATAAGATGATAACAAGTTGCTTGTTACTTGTTCCAGGGGAAGATTGCCGAGTTCTCTTGTCACTAATGCAACTTTGTACCTTTCTACATTCCAGCTTTTAAGGTGAACAAGAACTTCTTTTTCCCAACGATCCAGCAAAAATGCAAGGGTTACGTTTTCTTTTTTGTCCGTAAAGTTGCCTTGTTCAATCTTTACTTCTTGTTCTTTTGCCCATCTCAAAGCATCTGCTTTAGTTGTAAAAGTTTTGGTTATGCTTTTACCGTTTTTGCGAACTTGCGTATGGTACTTACCAAGTCGTTTGCGAATAGTAGCCATAAATGCACTCCCAATGTGCCATATTTGTGCCAAAGGGACTTTAAGAACGACTATTAGGAAGAATGATGCTACGAAATGTAGCAAAGAAAAGCATGTGGCAAGGAAAAAAGAATCAAAAGAATGTTTTATAAAACAATCAGTTATTCTTTTTCACCATAATATTGCATCTGCAATTAATTATGGTGCCGAGGAGAGGACTTGAACCTCCACAGGGTTACCCCTACTAGCACCTGAAGCTAGCGCGTCTACCAATTTCACCACCTCGGCATTACTTATCTAGGTAAGTAATTTAGTTATTATAAGTGTATGGATGGGATGTGTCAACCTTATGATTATACACATCATGATTATACACATCGCTGAGCAGCTTAACGTCGGCACTCCTGAAGGATTGGTTGTTGTCGCCACGTGACTCAGTCGTTCTGAGGCAGTGGCTTGGGTATTAGGGTGGCTTGGTCTATTTGGCTGCTTCCATTGGCGAGCGATAGTTTGTGCAAGAAAGTTTTTGTCGGCAGACTATTGAGCTAATTTGCGGTATCCATCGAATAAATGATGAATTTCCTCAAGACCGTCTTCGATTGACCAAGAAACCGACTTTGACAATAAATCCAGTAAAATCACGCCGTTTACCGCTGCATCTTCGCTAATCGCAGTTTTTAACCGTTGACTTAAATGGAGGTTGATAACTTGTAAGTTTTGATATAGCGCGAGCAGTTCATCCAGTTCCAGGGAATAGGGTAGGTGGTCTTTTTGCCGAAAATACTGTGCCAATAGGAACATCGTGGTTACTCGGTAAATCGTTTCAGTTTGATCGGCCAAGGGTAAGTGAAAACGTGCCATTGGCTTTAAAAATTCAGTATGCGGACACGGGCTGGTGGCCATAATTAAGCCTAGAATCGAACTGGCGATATGTTGAGCAGTGGTTTCGGCGCGTATGGTTCTTCTATCGGTAATGACTTCTACAGCCATTTGCTTGTGGGACACTAGGTGCCCACATAAATTTAACAGTGACACCAAATTAATCGCGACAGGACAGTGCGGAACCTGCTCAGGTTTTAACGGGCAATTGCGGCATTGTTGATACGTGAGCTCCGTCCATAGAGGATAGGGAGGGGGAGCGGCAGAAATAAGGGTCATGCTTTGTTTATCAACTTCGATTAGGAAATCGGCGCTGTCGTAATCTTCTGCGCTTAAGCGGTAGGTAAAATGTAGGATGTCTTCGGACATATAAATTCAGCAAACTTGTGATGTGCGTTTTCTTGGATGGATTTTAACCTGGCTAAGCCGCGTTATTGGCCGATTGTAGGGGCGTCGTCTGACTAGTTTGGCTTGAGTATAGCTGCGGTATTCAAGTAAAGGAGGCTGCCTCCGGCTCCGTGTTACAATCGACAGCTCTAAAAACATAATCTCAAAAAGGCTTTACCATGCAATTTATTAAACTCTCCGCTGTTGCTTTATTGTTTTTATCTTTTCACGCCACAGCGGAAGTTCAGCTGACCAAAGCCGATGTTTTGGGTACATGGCAAATCGATAAAGAATCTAACACTAGTGATGGCAGCAAGGCCCGTAGTTCCAATACTACCTGGACGTTTAAAGATGACGGCACTATCGAAGGCATGACCCATGAAAACGATTCGCATGCCAGACTTGACCAAATGCGGGCTGTGCTGAATTACGCCGTCGAAGGCGGCAAGATTGTCAAACAGGCGGCGCCGGGTCGCTCGAAGATGGAAACCTGCGAGGCAATCGAAAAATCCGGCAACAATATGGTTTTGAAGTGCCAAACCGTTTATTTCTTTATGTCTAAAAAATAAAAACGCCGGGCACTTCTGATAGTGTCGTGCTTAGTTTGACCTATTTACGTGGTTGTCGGATGGGATGGACTCATCGGTAGCGAGAAAACAGGAACTTCGATTTTGGCAGAACAGCCCCAAAGCCTATCCGATTTTGCGGAGCATTGTTTATTCAATGGCGATATTGAGCAAAAGCTTGTTTTAACTCATCAAGCCAGGCAGTTGTTGGATAACGGCTTATTGTCCCTGCAAACAGACCGGGCGGTCTTGCCGATATGCAACACCGTATTTCCAAGCCGGCCGAAATTGTTGATGCCGCGAGAGATGCCTAAACGTCGTCTGGATTCCAACGAGGGTAAAGCGGCTTTTTTTCATGCACTCGCGCATATCGAGTTCGTGGCAATTTATTTGGCTTGGGACATCATTTCCCGATTTCCCGGCTTGCCGGACGATTTTTATCGGGATTGGCTGATCATCGCCGACGAAGAGGCGCAGCATTTCGAGTTGATTCGCACTCATTTGCTTGGCTTGGGATTCGATTACGGCGATTTGCCCGCACATCGCGGGCTTTGGTCGCATGCCGAAGAGACTTCGGATGACATTTTGGCGCGTTTGGCGATAGTGCCGCGTTGCATGGAGGCGCGCGGATTAGATGTGACGCCGGGTATGATGGATAAACTGGTTGCTATCGACGATCAGCCCGGTCTAGCTATCCTTCGGAGGATTTATAACGACGAAGTTGGGCATGTCGAGCGCGGTTCTTACTGGTTCAATAATCTGGCCAGACAGCGCGGTCTGGAACCTGAACACTGCTTTAAAGACCTGATCCTGAATTATTTCAAAGGCAAGCCCAAGGGACCCTTTAACCGAGAAGTGCGTATAATTGCCGGTTTCTCGAATAACGAAATCGATTGGCTGGAGGAGCGTTTGCATGAATAACAAACCGGTTTTTGATTATCCACTGTTTGCGATGGGCTTTAGGGCCTTTTTCGCGCTGGCGGGATTATCAGCTCTGGCTTTGATTGCAGTATGGAACTCAATGTCCAACGGTTCGCTGCATATCGATAATTACTTCACCGGCAGCACGTGGCATGCTCATGAAATGTTGCTTGGCTACACCACAGCGGTGATTGCCGGTTTTTTACTAACAGCAGTTAGAAACTGGACTGGCTTACAAACGGTGACTCCCGATCAACTGGCGTCGCTGTGTTTTTTATGGATTTATGGCCGGGTATTGCCTTTTTATTCCGAACTACTGCCCGATTTGTTGATAGGCACCGTCGATTTCGTATTTTTGCCGGTGTTGGCGTATTTTGTGGGTAAGCCAATTTTAAAAACCGGCAACTATCAAAATCTGATTTTTGTCGCCTTATTGCTGTTATTAGCCTTGGGTAATGGTTTGATTCATGCCCAAGTTCTGGGTATGGCCGGTAATGCCTCGCTAGGGCTGGTCCTGGTGGTTACTGTTATCGTTGCGATGATTTTGGTCATCGCTGGCCGGGTATTTCCGTTTTTTACCGAACGGGGGCTATCTGGGGTTATTTGTATTCGCAATCCGGCATTGGATATAGCCGCTGTTGCGGTGAGTTTGGCGGTGTTTGCATTATTGATGCTGAATATATCCGGCGCTTTGTTGGCTGGTGCTGCGGTAGCGGCGATTGTGATTAATATTGTGCGAGTGGCGGCTTGGTACAACCCGCGGATTTGGTTTGTGCCCCTGCTTTGGGTTTTGTACATCGGCTATGGTTGGTTGATCCTTGGATTTGGCTTGGTATCGCTCTCTGCTTTTGCTGTGGTTCCGCAGTCTTTGGCTTTACACGCCTTTACTGTGGGCGGCATCGGTATTTTGACTTTGGGCATGATGGCCCGTGTTGCGTTGGGCCATACCGGCAGGGCGCTAAAAGCCTCGAATGTGATGGCGCTGGCCTTTGTGCTGATAAATCTGGCCGCGTTGTTTCGGGTGTTATTTCCGGCTTTGTTGCCAAACTGGTATGGCGGTTTGGTGATGGTGTCCACCTATTGCTGGTTGGCGGCATTTTCCTTGTTCGCATTTTATTATTCGCCAATTTTGATGTCGCCCAGGTTGGATGGGCAGCCGGGGTAGCGTAGTTCATAAAAACAGTGGCGATGGCGGATGGTTTCGTCCAAGCGTGCCGTATTTTTTATACATTGAATTTGTTGGAGCGACAGTATTAGGGTTGCTATATCGGTTTACTGCGCGATCTGGTCAATCAAATGAGAGTGAATGGAAGCAAATTGCGCGACAGGTTTGATGTGAAAATGAGTCGGACGAATGGACTTTGGTCAACGGCGTAAGCGGGTCTGTTCCTGGCAGGAATAATGATCTTGGTCAGTGATAGTGGGCTTTTGATAGGTTTATAAAAAAGGCGGCTTTCAGCCGCCTTTTTTGTGTTGAAACGTTTTTACTGCGCGCTGTAATGCGATTCGATATAACGCTCGACTATAGCTTGGAACTCTTCAGCGATATGGTCGCCTTTTAGGGTGACGGTTTTGAAACCGTCTTCAAAAACCGGCGCAACAGGTGACTCGCCGGTTCCGGGTAGGCTGATGCCGATGTTGGCACTTTTGCTTTCACCGGGGCCGTTGACGACGCAACCCATTACCGCGACTTTCATATCTTCCACGCCTTTGTATTTATCTTTCCAGATAGGCATTTGGTCGCGTAAATAGCCTTGAATGTCTTGCGCCAGACGTTGGAAATAATCGCTGGTGGTGCGTCCGCAACCGGGGCAGGCCACTACCATGGGTGTGAAGGAGCGAAAGTTCATGGTTTGCAGAATTTCCTGGGCCACAATGACTTCTTTGGTGCGCGCGGCACCGGGTTCGGGTGTTAGGGATACCCGAATGGTGTCGCCTATGCCTTGCTGCATCAGTACGCCGAGCGCTGCTGCTGATGCGACGATGCCTTTGGAGCCCATGCCAGCTTCGGTAAGGCCTAGATGCAAGGCGTAATCGCAACGGCTGGACAGGTCTTGATAAATGCTGATCAACTCCTGAACATCGCTAATTTTGCAGGATAGGATAATTTTGTCTTTACCCAGCCCGATTTCCTGGGCTCTAGCCGCGCTTTCCAGGGCGGAGAGTATGATGGCTTCCCGTGTGATCAGGGGTAATTCTTTGGGTTGCGCTAATTGTCTGTTCTCGTCAAGCAATCGGGTTAGTACGGCTTGATCAAGACTGCCACCGTTGACGCCAATCCGCACGGGTTTGTTGTATTGAATCGCAAACTCTATCATCTGCTGAAATTGCGGGTCCCGCGCTTTGCCTTTGCCGACATTGCCGGGGTTGATACGGTATTTGGATAGTGCTTGAGCGCAATCCGGATATTTTTCCAGTAACTTGTGGCCGTTAAAATGGAAGTCGCCGATAATGGGCACCGAAAAGCCTTTTTGTGCCAGTCGGTTGACGATTTCCGGTACGGCTTGCGCAGCTTCTTCACGGTCGACAGTGACGCGGACCATTTCCGAGCCCGCTGTGGCTAATTCCATGATCTGTTGCACGCTTCCTGCCACATCAGCTGTATCGGTATTAGTCATGGATTGAACTACAATCGGAGCGTCGCCGCCGACTTTTACGTTTCCTACCAAAACCTGTTGGGTGTGTTTTCTGGAGCTAATCGACATAGAAGTGTGGTCTGCAAAAACTGAAAGTTATCTAAAAAATACCAAGTAATTCACTTAGGATATAAATTATACCTCCTTAGTAACAGGACGAAAGAGCAAATTGTGCGGATAAATTACTTTTCTGATGTGCATCTGGAATTTGGCGAGCAGAGTCTGCCGGAAACCGATGCCGATTTGGTCGTGGCGGCAGGCGATATCGGCATATTCAAACAAGGTGTCGAATGGTTGAAGTCTATCGGCAAGCCTGTGGTTTATGTGGCGGGTAACCATGAGTTTTATGGTTACGAATATCAACAGACTATCGAAATGTTGCGTAGGGAATGTGCGGGCAGTCAAATTCAGTTCCTGGAAAAAGATCAGTTTATCTTCCAGGGTGTGCGCTTTTTGGGTTGCACCTTGTGGACGAATTTGTTTATCGAGGGCGCCGAAAAGGCCGAAGTGCTGGGAAATACCTTGAATGACTTTCGCAAGGTGTCATTTGCAGGCCAAACTTTCGAGCCCAAACACTTTACCGAACTACATCGGGAATCTAAATTCTGGTTAGAACAACAACTTGCCACGCCCTTCGCCGGCAGGACCATAGTGGTCACTCATCATGCGCCCACCGAATGGAGTTGGATCGATTCACCCAACGTACTTAAAAAGCTGGCTTATTGTAATGACTTGAAGCCTTTATTTCACGAATATGAAATAGCAGCCTGGTTTCACGGTCATGTGCACAATTTGGGTGATTACCGGATAGCGGATGCCCGTATCTTAAGCAATACCCGGGGGTATGTCGGGCGCAAGTATGTGAGTGGTTTTGATATCGATAAAGTGGTTGATATTTGAGCGGTATTTCCACTTATGCCGGGCGCTATCGCTCGGCTTAAAGGGCTACAAGCCTTGGGATTTTCCGTTGAGAAAGCCGATAACTTGTGATGTAATGAACATGTTTTGTCTTGAAGTGCCCTTTGGGATCGGTGTTTCGCAATGGGCTTTTTGCTGCAACTAGTCTGGGGAGCAGGCGTATTAACTATGCAATTTAATATAAAGAAAGGTTTGGATTTGCCTATAACAGGCGGACCCGAACAAAAGATTAGCGATGGTAACAGCATCAAATCGGTCGCCTTATTGGGTGCCGATTACATCGATCTGAAGCCGAAAATGATGGTTGCCGAAGGAGATAAGGTCAAATTAGGACAGGCCCTTTTTTCTGACAAAAAAAATCCTGGCGTCAACTTTACCTCACCCGGTGCGGGTGTGGTTAAAGCTATTAACCGTGGCGACAAGCGTGCGCTGTTGTCTGTGGTCATTGAATTGCAAGGAAATCAGCAAGAGTCTTTCAGCAAATACGGCGAAGCTGAGTTAGGCAATTTGACTCAAGAACAGGTTAAGGAAAATTTGCTGGCATCAGGATTGTGGACTGCGTTCCTGACACGTCCTTACGGCAAAATCCCTGCTGTCGATACAACGCCTAGTTCAATTTTTGTCACAGCGATAGATACTCGTCCGCTGGCGGCAGATCCTGCTGTGATTATCAAGGAACGTGCTGCCGACTTTGCTAATGGCTTGACTGTAGTTTCTAAGTTGACATCCGGTAAAACCTATCTTTGCAAAGCGACGGGCACTGATTTGGTAGCGAATCAAGCCGTTCAGGTAGCGGAGTTTTCCGGGCCGCATCCTGCCGGCTTGCCAAGCACCCATATTCATTTTATCGATCCGGTCAATATCCATAAATTCGTATGGCATATTGATTACCAGGCGGTAATTGCTATTGGCGCATTGTTTACTACAGGTAAGCTGAATGTAGAACGCATCGTTTCTTTGGCTGGTCCAACAGTTAAAAACCCAAGATTGGTACGCACACGTGTGGGCGCCAATCTGGACGATTTGGTTGCCGGCGAATTGCAAGATGTTGAAAACCGCGTAATTTCGGGCTCTGTTTTGTATGGCCACGAGGCTGCCGGATCTCTGGCATTTTTGAGTGCTTACAGTTTGCAAGTTTCTGCTATAAAAGAAGGTCGTGAACGTGAGCTTTTCGGTTGGATCGTTCCCGGCAAAGACAAATACTCGGCTATGAATGTGTACGTGTCGAGCAAAGATCGTAAAGATAATCGCCTGTTTCCGTTGACCACCGATAAAAATGGTAGCAATCGCGCCATTGTTCCGGTGGGAGTCTACGAGACAGTGATGCCTTTGGATATTTTGTCTACACCTTTATTGAAAGCCATTGTAGTCGGCGATACCGACACTGCACAGTCTCTTGGCTGCCTGGAACTGAGTGAAGAAGACGTGTCTTTGTTCACCTTTGTCGATCCAGGCAAGCATGACTTCGCGCCTGTGCTCAGAGCTAATTTAACTAAAATCGAGAAGGAAGGATAATGTCGGCTAGAGATATTTTAGATAGCATAGAGCCGCATTTTACAAAGGGCGGCAAGTTTGAAAAGTATTACGGTCTCTACGAGATGGTGGATACTTTTATTTACACGCCATCCGATGTAACGCGCGGAAAAACCCATGTGCGTGACGGTAACGATCTGAAACGTACCATGACGTTCGTAGTAATCGCCACGGCGTTTTGTATTTTGATGGCTTGGTACAACACGGGTTATCAAGCCAACTTAGCCATGAAGGGTATGGGTGTCGAGTCGATCAACAATTGGCGCAGCATTCCAATGGCGCTATTCGGCTACAACCCGTACAACCCGATTTCCTGTCTGGTGCACGGCATGTTGTATTTCTTCCCTGTTTACATCACTACCTTAGCGGTAGGTGGCGTTTGGGAAGTGTTGTTTGCAACCGTACGCAAGCATGAAGTCAACGAAGGTTTCTTGGTATCGTCAATGCTGTATACCCTGATCCTGCCACCCGACATCCCCTTGTGGCAAGTGGCTTTAGGTATCTCGTTCGGTATCGTGTTGGGTAAAGAAGTTTTCGGTGGTACCGGTAAAAATTTCCTTAATCCCGCTTTGACAGGTCGTGCTTTCCTGTTTTTTGCATATCCGGCTTCAATTTCCGGCGATGCAGTATGGGTTGCAGTGGATGGTTACAGTGGCGCGACGGCTTTATCTTTGGCATCGGCTGGTGGCGTCGAGGCGATTAAAGAGAGTTTCAGTTGGATCCAAGCGTTTTTGGGATTCATTCCCGGCTCGATGGGTGAAACATCCACATTAGCTTGTATGTTGGGTGCTGCATTCTTGTTATATACACGTGTTGCTTCTTATCGCATCATGGCTGGCGTGTTGATTGGCATGATCGGTATGTCCACTTTATTGAATATCGTTGGCAGCACAACCAACCCAATGTTTGCGATGCCTTGGTACTGGCATATGGTAGTCGGTGGTTTTGCTTTCGGTACGGTGTTTATGGCAACTGATCCTGTTTCTGCCGCTGTGACCGACACCGGTCGCTGGATTTACGGCTGCATGATCGGCGTGATGATTATCATCATTCGGGTTATTAACCCGGCTTTCCCGGAAGGTGTGATGCTTGCAATTCTTTTCTCAAACATGTTTGCACCATTGATTGATTACTTTGTTGTTCAAGCAAATATTAGAAGAAGGATCAAACGCCATGCTTAATGCCGAGAAAAAAACCTGTAAGTACAACGAGCAGCTCTGCAAGTACTACGAACAGTTCAGAGTTTACGCCGACAGAATCCTGGCTTTAAGTAACGACAGCCTGGAAAAAACCGTCAACGTGGCTTTGGCCTTATGTTTGGTGTGCGCTGTATTGGTATCTATCGCTACAGTCGCTTTACGGCCTTTGCAAGGCTACAACAAAGCCCTGGACATGAAGAAAAACATTCTTGATGTGGCTGGTTTGTTGGAAGAGGGTACTGATATAGATAAAGCCTTTGCGGAAAGAATCGAAAGCAAGATTGTCGACCTGAAAACAGGCGATTACGTAGACAATATCAATGTCGACGAATACGACCAACGCAAGGCTGCGAAAGACCCAGCGCAGAACGAGTTGATTCCGGTCGAGAAAGATATCGCCAGCATCCGTCAAAAAGCCAAATACACCAAAGTGTTTTTGGTTAAAAACGGCGACCAGTTGCAATCCATTATTCTGCCTATCAACGGTTACGGTTTGTGGTCTACGATGTACGGCTTTTTAGCCTTGGAAGCTGATGCGCAAACCGTGCAAAGCATCAACCTGTACGACCAAGGTGAAACTCCTGGCCTGGGTGGTGAGGTAGTCAATCCTAACTGGCGCGCGTTGTGGAAAGGCAAAAAAGTCTATTCCGACAAAGGCGAAGTGGCTTTGACTTTAGTAAAAGGCGGTGTTGATTCCAGTCGCCCGGATTCTGTTTACAAAGTGGATGGTTTGGCCGGTGCAACCTTAACCAGTCGTGGGGTCAGTAATTTGATCCAATACTGGATGGGTACCGAAGGTTTTGCCACCTATCTAAACAAAATTAGAAAAAACGGTTAGGACTTATCATGGATAAAGAAACTAAAAAAGTATTATTCGAACCGTTGGTCGATAACAACCCCATCACCTTGCAGGTGCTTGGTGTGTGTTCGGCGCTGGCGGTAACGTCGCAAATGTCTACCTCATTGATCATGGCATTGGCCTTGACTTCGGTTACTGCCTGTTCAAGCGCAGCGATTAGTGCGGTGCGCGAGCATATACCGAGCAGCATTCGGATTATCGTGCAGATGATCATCATTGCTTCGCTGGTTATTGTGGTCGATCAGTTGCTTAAGGCCTTTGCCTTTGATGTCAGCAAAAAGCTGTCGGTATTCGTAGGGTTGATTATCACCAACTGTATCGTTATGGGACGTGCTGAAGCCTATGCGATGAAAAATCCGCCGCTGCAAAGCTTTGTTGACGGTATCGGTAACGGTTTGGGCTATAGCTTGATCCTGATTATCGTGGCGCTGTTCAGAGAAACTTTGGGTTCAGGCAAACTGCTTGGTTTCGATGTGCTGCCTTTGGTCAAAGATGGCGGTTGGTACGTACCGAACGGCATGATGCTGCTGCCGCCCAGCGCGTTTTTCATCATCGGCTTGATCATTTGGGGTTTCCGTACCTGGAAACCCAAACAGGTGGAACACAACGAGTTCAAAATCATGTCGATTGCTCATGGTGAAGGGGGACATCACTAATGGAAGCCTATATCAGTCTGTTTGTTAAAGCGGTTTTCATTGAAAACCTGGCGCTGTCATTCTTCCTGGGTATGTGTACCTTCTTGGCGGTGTCCAAGAAGATCTCCACAGCCATGGGTTTGGGTATTGCCGTTATGGTGGTGCAAACCTTAACAGTGCCTGCCAATAACTTCATTTACCAAACTTTGTTGAAAGAAGATGCATTATCTTGGATAGGCATTACCGGTGTGGATTTAAGCTTTTTAAGCTTGTTGAGCTGTATAGGTATGATCGCTGCTATCGTGCAGATTCTGGAAATGATTCTGGATAAATTCTTTCCGGCTCTATATCAAGCCTTGGGTATCTTCCTGCCGCTGATTACAGTGAACTGTGCGATCTTGGCTGGCAGCTTGTTCATGATCGAACGTGACTACAATTTCGGCGAAAGCGTGGTATACGGTATAGGCAGTGGTTTCGGCTGGGCTTTGGCGATTACCGTCATGGCCGGTGTGCGTGAGAAATTGAAATACAGCGATATTCCTGCTGCATTACAAGGTTTGGGCATCACTTTTATCACCGCTGGCTTGATGTCTCTGGGCTTCATGGCTTTCTCTGGAATTCAATTATAAGGGTATCGTAATGCTGGAAATTGCATTAGGTGTTATTTTCTTCACGGTCATCGTGATAGCGCTGGTGTTTTTGATCATCGGCGCGAAAAGTAAACTGGTGGCCTCTGGCGATGTGGAAATTCTGATCAATAACGAAAAGAAAATCCATGTACCGGTGGGTTCCAAATTGTTGACCGCATTGGCGGACAACCAATTGTTCGTGTCCTCAGCTTGTGGTGGCGGCGGCACTTGTGGTCAATGTAAAGTGAAAGTGCACAGCGGCGGGGGCGACATTCTGCCAACCGAGCAATCGCATATCACCAAACGGGAAGCCGCACACGGCGAACGTCTGGCTTGCCAAGTATCCATCAAACAAAACATGGATATCGAAGTCGAAGACAGCGTATTCGGTGTTAAGAAATGGGAATGCACCGTTAAGTCCAACGACAACGTCGCAACGTTCATTAAAGAGCTAGTGTTGGAATTGCCGGAAGGTGAAGCCATCAATTACCGCGCCGGCGGTTATATCCAAATCGAATGCCCGCCCCATATTTCAAAATATGCGGATATGGATGTTGCCGAGGAATACCGTCCTGATTGGGATAAATTCAATTTGTGGCGCTATGTGTCGGATGTAAAAGAACCGACTCTACGCGCGTACTCAATGGCATCTTATCCTGAAGAAAAGGAAATCATGCTGAACGTCAGGATTGCTACGCCGCCTCCAGGGGCGCCGGATGGCATTCCGCCAGGCATCATGTCGTCTTTTATCTTCAATCTGAAACCAGGTGATAAAGTCTTCGTATCCGGTCCTTACGGCGAGTTTTTTGCCAAAGAAACCGATGCTGAAATGGTCTTTATCGGTGGTGGTGCCGGTATGGCGCCGATGCGTTCGCATATCTTCGATCAACTACGCAGACTGAAATCCAAGCGTAAAATGACTTTCTGGTATGGCGCACGTAGCAAACGCGAAATGTTCTACGTTGAAGATTTCGATATGCTGGCCAAAGAAAACGACAATTTTGAATGGCATGTAGCCTTGTCGGATGCTTTACCTGAAGATAACTGGAAAGGTTATACCGGCTTCATTCACAACGTGTTGTTCGAAGAATTTATCAAGAAACATCCGAACCCAGAAGATTGTGAATACTACATGTGCGGGCCGCCAATCATGAACTCTTCAGTGATTAACATGCTGCTGGCTAATGGTGTGGATCCTGAAAATATTATGTTGGATGATTTCGGCGGTTAAGTTGTATTAATCTGACGCGAAGCACAGGGAGCGATTTTCGGATCGCTCCTTTTTTCGTTTCAGTGATTAGAAAAAACAGGAGAAAAAAATGGGTTATTTTTTAGTAACATTTTTATTTATGTTGATCGTTATTGCCGTCATGGCAGTCGGTGTGCTTTTCGGTCGGAATGCCATCAAGGGGTCTTGCGGAGGCACCGGCAATTGCGTATGCAGTGAGAAATGCGACAAAAGAAAGAAGTTTGAAGCTGAGCAAGCTAAAACATTGGAACAACATTAAGGCTGCTTGCCCAAAGCGATAAACTAAGCTACTTCGGAGCGATAACTCTCCGAAACGTTAAGTTTATGCGTCCTTGAGTCAACTTCTGATCGACAGGAATACTATGCAGCCAGTGGTGTTGAAAATCGGGCTGCATAATCAATAGCATTCCACTAGTCAGTAAAATACTGCCGCTTTCCGCGGTTTTTTTATGCCGAAATGCAAATTGTCGGGTCGCTCCCAGCGTCAATGATGCGATAAAAGGCTGTGGCCCCAACTCCGCTTCGTTATCCGCATGCCAGCCTACATAATCCTCGCCGTTTCGATATAAATTCACTAATACCGAATTAAACGAAAAGTTTAAGAACTGTTCGATTTTTTGCCTTATATCCGATAGTAATGGCGTCCAGGGCCGAGTTTTTAATAGATTATTGCTGTAGCTATAAACTATCCCCGGATCAGCATGCCAGGTTTGCAGGCGGGGTAAAGTAAATTCCCGACCGGCAACGCTGTAACAATTGTCGGGCCAATTTTGTTCCTGGAGCAAACGCCTATAGATAGCATCGCTTTCGGCGGCGTCGTAAAAATCTCTTATTATTCTCAGCTCCTTATCGGGCGTCATTCGTCTTGCAATTCCTGCTGTGCTTTAATGTGTGACGCTAATGCACTGTCCATTGTCGTAATGTGCAATAAAAACCATTGCGGCAGACGCTCCTTGACAAAAGCACGACCAAAGGAAATTAAGCCTTTGTCGATCCGGGTTTTAAACTGTTTGAATTCTTCCAAAACCCGTTGATGTTCGCCTTTGTGTTCGGTTTCCGCCGGAAATCCGAATTGCGCCATTAACCGATTTTCAGATTCAAAATGTTCTTCGGTGTGTTGATACAATTGCGCAAACAAGCCCGGAAAGTCAGTGTTATTGGCCTTATCCAATTGATTTACCAAATCAATAAAGATGCCGTGATCATGATCGATGTGAGCATAACCAACACTCAGGGGTATGGTTCTGTCGAATATTGTCATTTGAACACTCGTGTGATTTGTAAACTAATGCACTAAAGCATGTTTTATGCCTATTAATCGCCGACGATAAAACGGATGGATGATTGTCGATGGCAATTAAAGCGCAGGCCAGATTTAATCGGGTATCACCTCATCAACTCGACTAACGATGCGCCCATCGGCCATTCTAATGTCGAACAGTTCAAGCTTGGCTAACTGCTTAACCGACTTCACCAGCTGGGAGCTTTCGTGTCGTTGCACGATAGCATAACCGCGTTCCAGCGTTGCCAGTGGACTAATCGCATGTAAGGTTTGTGATATCGCGTGTTGCCGATTTTTCAATGCCGTCAGTTTAATTTGCATCGAACGGCTTAATCGTTGTTGGAAGTAATCAAGTTGCTGCCGATAGCCGTGAATCGATACCAACGGTTGCTGTCCATTCAGACGCTGGGTGTTTAACACCAGACGCTGGCGGCACAGCCCCAAGCCGGCTCGCGTCGCCCGATTCAAGCGTTGTTCCAATTCGTCGAGACGCTGGGCATTGCGTTGTAGTTTTTCGCCCGGATGTTGGGTTTGTAGGGCTTTATTTAGCCAACTCAAATGCATCTGTTGCTGCTGTAATTTATCTTTCATCTGCCGGGTTAGTTGGCGCTCAATAGCTGTAAAGCGATTAAGCCAGGCGGATTGGTCCGGCACCGCACATTCGGCCGCTACCGATGGTGTAGGTGCGCGCAAATCAGCGACGAAATCGGCGATGCTGAAATCTACCTCGTGGCCTATTGCTGAAATCACCGGAATGCCACTGGCCGCTATCGCCCTGGCGACGATTTCTTCGTTAAAGGCCCACAAATCTTCCAGCGAGCCGCCGCCACGCGCCAGGATGATCACATCTACCAGAGCTTGCTTATTGGCTGTTGCCAATGCCGCGCTGATCTCGAATTTCGCGCTTTCGCCTTGCACCGCTACCGGATAGATCAGCACCGGGATCGCCGGAAAGCGCCTTTTCAGTACGCTGAGAATATCGTGAATCGCTGCGCCACTGGCCGAGGTGATGACGCCGATTTGTGTTGGCAGTGGCGGCAGCGGTTTCTTACGGTTTTGCTCGAACAAACCTTCTAGCAATAGCTTTTGTTTCAGGCGTTCGTAAGCCAGACGCAATGCGCCGTCACCGGCTTCTTCCAATTGTTCCACCACCAATTGATAATCGCCGCGCGGTTCGTACAAACTGACTTGCGCGGTGGCGATCACCAGATTGCCGTTGGCAGGTTTGAACCTTAGTCGTTGCTGTTGTCCTTTGAACATGGCGCAGCGGATCTGGGCTTGCGCGTCTTTCAAGGTAAAGTAGTAATGGCCGGAAGAGGGCAGGCTGAGATTGGAAATCTCGCCTTGTACTTGCACGGTTAAGAAATGGCTGGCCAGCAAGCGTTTGGCTTCGCGGTTTAGCTGAGATACGCTGAAGATCTGCTCGGAATTACTCATCGAATGCTTGAAAGTGCAGGGCGAATAGGTTGAAAACCTTATTTTACGGCGGTTTGCCGCAAATAACAGGGGCTTTTACTTTGCGGAAGTGTTTCCAGGTAAGCTGCGCTAAAATGCTGCCTAGGTAATGATTTCGGCTTTAGCGAACAAGGAACTATGGATGCATGAACATCAATTGAGTAACTGGCAACATTCGCACGATTTCGCGCGGATCAATCGCAAAGGCGAGCGGCGTACCAAATGGGTGCTGCTTCTGACGTTTGCGACGATGATTGTGGAAATTGTCGCTGGTATGCAGTTTCATTCGATGGCGTTGTTGGCGGACGGATGGCATATGGCTACGCATGTGGTGGCTTTTATGATCGCAATCTTCGCCTACCGTTACAGCCGTATCCACCAGAATGATCAAACCTTCGCATTTAGCCCCGCCAAGGTGGGTGTATTGGGCGGATTTGCCAGTTCGATAGCATTGGCGATGGTAGCCTTGGTAATGATTGCCGACTCGGTGCAGCGGTTGCTGATGCCGGAAATAATTCGCTTTGACGAGGCGATTTTAGTCGCGCAAGTGGGTTTGTTGATCAACCTGTTAAGCGCGCTATTATTGCGAGACCATCACGATCACCACCATGGACACGGGCATAATGCTCACCATGACCATGACCATGACCATGACCATGACCATGACCATGACCATGACCATGACCATGAAGAACACGGCCACAAAGATCAAGCTCAGCGCTCCCATCATCACGATCACAACCTAAGAGCGGCCTATCTACACGTAATGGCCGATGCCCTTACATCGGTATTGGCCATCGTCGCCTTGGTGGCTGGCAAATATTACGGTTGGGTTTGGCTGGATACGGTGATGGGTTTTGTTGGCGCGACAGTGATTCTGGTCTGGGCTTACGGCTTAATCAAAGAGACCAGCCCCGTATTGCTGGACCAGACCATGAACCCCAAATACACCCACGCGATACAAACCGCGCTGGAGGAAGACGGCGAATGCCTTGTCAGCGATCTGCATGTTTGGCCCGTTAGTGCCAATCATTATGCGGCAATCGTGGTTTTGGTCACGCAGCAGCCAAAATCGCCCAGTTATTACAAGAATCTATTGGGCAAATTCGCGCAGCTCGACCATATCACCGTGGAAGTCAATTGTTGTAAGGGTCAGGATTGCGTTGCAGAATAATCGCGTCGTTGCCGATGAATTCTATTTGGCAATGATAATGCGCCGCTAACCAATGAAAAGTCGGTCGCGAGAAAAAAGCGATGTGGGTTTGATCGTTTTTGTAATGCCATTTGGCAAAGGCCTCGGCATCTATGACCAATTTGGTCATGATGCCCAGCCAACCGCCGGGTTTTAATAGTCTAAACAGCGTGTCGAACTCACGTTTCGGCGTGCGAAAATGCTCTACTACCTCGGTGCAGACGATAAAGTCGTAGGTTCTTTGCAGGTGTTCAGGAAAGTCCGCATAGAATGGGTCGTAGACATTTACTCGATGCCCACGCGCCTTGAACAGTTCTGCAAGCGCCGGGCCTGGGCCGCAACCATAATCAAGTCCAACAGAATTGTTCGGTAATTTTCTGAGCAAAGGTTTTGCCAAGCGGGATAGAAATTCAATGTAGCCCGGATCGTCAATGGTATTTTGATGTAGATCGTAAATAGCTTTTTCCTGGCTCGGCGATAAGTGCTGAGAGCAAGCGACATACACCAGTAAGCACTGTCGGCACTGAGTGTAATCGCGTTTTGCGTCGCTGTGATAAAGATGGGTATCGGGGCTGTTACAGAGTGGGCAGGATGGTGCCGGCATAATTAATTTGGGCTTTTGCTTGACGCTTGGGCGATATGCTGTAGAATGCGCCGCTCTCTACTGCGGAGCGGTAGTTCAGTTGGTTAGAATACCGGCCTGTCACGCCGGGGGTCGCGGGTTCGAGCCCCGTCCGCTCCGCCACTTTCGTTTTTATCTGCGTTTTAATCTCATCGTTTAAGTGACATTGATGATGAGTATCTAACAAGCATTTTAGTTTGCAATATTCCTAAACCGTTGCCAGATAATTTTAAACGTCAGCGTCAAGGTTGGATCGTTCTTGGCAACGCGCTTATCCAGGTTATCCGGATCTGCCCAACAACCTTCGTCGATTTCATCTGCCGCTAAGCTAAATGGTCCGTTATGCCGACACCGATAGACCTGGATAAATTCCATACCTAAGTCGGTGCTAGGTTCCAATTTAAATAAACTCTCCAGGCTTTCGGCAAATATGCCCAATTCCTCCTTTAATTCACGAGGCGCGCAACGGTCATAGCTTTCGCCGGCGTCGACGTGACCAGCCGCCGAGGTATCCCATAAGCCTTTGTTCAAATCTTTTTTCATCGAGCGCTTTTGCAGAAACAACTGGCCAGCATCGTTGAAAACCAGAATATGCACGGCCCGGTGGCGCAGGCTGTTGGCGTGAATCACCGACCTGGGTTGTTGGGCAATCACTGTATCGTCGTTATCGACGACATCGAGAAGTTCGTTGTGCATGTAAACTATCGATTCCTGAGGCAAGGTCGTGTATGGTAGCTGTTTTTAGTGCATGTCGCAGAGAACATATGGCAAGAAGAAGCGAACATAGTCAGGAACAAATCAAGGAAATGGTGCTGGTCGCCGCAGAAACCATCGTTATAGAGGACGGCTATAGCGCTCTGACCGTGCGCAAAATCGCGATGGAAATCGGCTATACCGTGGGCAGCATTTATATGGTATTTGCCAATATGAACGATTTGCTGACCCACGTCAAAGGCCGCACATTGGATGAGTTGGCTAAACAATTGCTTCACTGTGAACCGTCCGCCAGTGTCGAGGAAAATATTCTGATCTTGGCGGAAACTTATCTAAATTTTGCCGCCCAGCATTTCAATCGCTGGCGAATGATCTTCGATATTCAGAGCGAGGAGCCTCAGCCTGACTGGTATCTACAAAAGGTGGAGCAGATGTTTGCGATTGTCGAGGTGTTGTTTATCCAGCTTACACCCGGCAGCTCCGCGGAACATAGCCGGCTGGCAGCCAGAACTTTGTGGAGCGGCGTGCATGGCATCTGTATTTTGTCGCTAACCGCCAAACCGCAAGTCAGCGACATTGCAGCATCCAAGTTAAGCGTGGATTTGTTGGTGCAAACCTTTATTCAAGGCTGGAAGGCGCTTGCTCCACTTCAGGTAAATGCCAAACCACCAGAAAAGTAGCCGCCAGTAGTAGCAAGCCCAAGCCGATTAGTGCTGTAATCGGCGTTACTTGTTCGGCTGCCGCCAGGGTGTAGCCGCCGACCGACAATAGCATTGCTACATTCTGGAAAAAATTCTGCATCGCTACCGCACCGCCGCTGCCTATGCTTTGTTGGCCGATCTCCTGTAAAGCAGCGTTTATTGGGACGATAAACATGCCGCCTGCCATACCCATTAAAAACAACACAAAACGCGCCGGCCAGACTGCTTCCGTGAAACTCAGGGCGATGATGAAGATGCTCATCAGATAGGCCGGGATGCGGGCGCGGCGCAAATGTTCCAGCGGAATCAAGCGTGGGACCAGGACTGAACCGGCGATGATACCGATAGCCAAAAATAGCGTGAGATTGGCAATATCGCTGGCGTTATGCGTCATTAACACCAACGGCGCCCAGGCGATGATAATCACCCGCACACTGGCTGCTGCTGCCCAAAAAAGGGATGCGCCCAGCACCGCGAAGCGTGAGCGTGGCATTGCCAGAAATGTTTTAACTTCCAAGTAGAACAGCCTGATTTTCGAGCCGGACGGTGGCGCTTTACGTAAGCCTATCGGCAAGAATAAGGTGGTGGCAGCAGAAATCAAAAACAATAATATTGTTACAAGCAAGGCCCAAGTGGTGGAATGATCGGCCAGCTTGGCGCCCACCACCATGCCGGTCAATATCGCCAGAATAGTCGATCCTTCTATCCAGCTATTGGCTTTCACCAAGCCGTCATGTCCTGCCAGTTCCGGTAAAATCCCATACTTGGCTGGGCTGTACAACGCAGCGCCGACTCCCACTACACAATAAGCTAACAGTGGTTCGACTTTAAATAACAATAAGCCGGCACCGCAAGCCTTGATCAGATTGGCGACAATCAACACCCGCGATTTAGCATGGCTGTCGGCAAACCCACCCACCCAGGGCGCCAACACTACGAATGCCACCAGAAACACGCTTTGTAGTGCCGGCACGTACCAACTAACCGGGTGCGCATCCTGCATCACCATGGCGATGACTGTAAACAATATGGCGTTGTCGGCAAATGCCGAGAGGAATTGCGCGATTAAAAGGGGATAGATGTGTTTGCTCATTCGAAATGGTCCCTAGCTTGAAAAATTTATACTCTTATCGGAAAAGTGGTCAGATTTTTTGTAGCCTCTTGTCGCGATAGGACATCCTGGTTGCGTTAGTACCCTTCATTTTTTCATGCGTTATTTCAAACAGAGCAGTGGCGTCAATTAGACTTGAAAGTTTTATGTAGCCATAATTTCTAGGATCAAAATCTGGAAATTGGCGTTTTATTAAACTTCCAGCTAGACCTAAAAGTGCCCATCCATTTTCGTTTGAACATTCCTTAGCTGCGTTTCTAAGCATATTAATTAACTTTGTATCCATACACAGTTGCTGCCTTGTCCATTGTGTTTTTATCACCTGTTGGTTTTTATCTAAATCTCTGTCTTCATCATCAGTGTCCAAAGTGGTTAAAACGTCAATGTAGATGAAGTCATCGCAGGCATTTCGAAACGCCATAGGGGTTTTTCTTTCTCCAACACCATAAACGTGAAGTTGTGATTCCTTTAAACGGGTTGCTAGTCGAGTGAAGTCACTATCACTTGAAATAAGTGCAAAAGCATTGAATTTATTAGAATATAACAAATCCATTGCGTCGATAATTAAAGCAGCGTCGGATGAGTTTTTACCTTGAGTATAAGAAAACTGTTGTATTGGTTGAATTGCCAACTCGTTTAGAGGCTCTTTCCAATTTTTTAGCGCTGGACAGGCCCAATCACCATATGCCCTTTTTACGACGATATATCCGTATTTTGAGAGTTCAGTAATAATTGCTTCAAGAGAAGCCAGACGAGTATTTTCAGCGTCAATCAAAACAGCGAGTCTCTTTTCAGCGTTGAACATATTTTATTGGTCCGACATCAGTAATTCGGCTGCTAAGGCTGTCGCACCAGGATAATCGGTTTTTCCGGTCGCCAATACCGGCAGTTTATCGAGCACAAACACTTTTTTGGGTAAATTGATGGTGGCGACGCCGGTGGAGGCTTCGGCCAACTGTTTCGCGTTGGCGTCGCGGCGCGTGGTCAACAATACCAGTTGTTCGCCTTTTTTTGGATCGGGCAAACTGACCACCACATGCTGCGCTTCCGGCCAAGCGTGGATAGCCAATTGTTCCACCGCAGTCAGCGAGACCATTTCGCCGCCAATTTTCGCAAAGCGCTTGCTGCGGCCTTGAATGTGAATAAAGCCTTCCTCGTCGACATGCACGATGTCGCCGGTATCGTACCAACCTTCGCCGAAAGCAGCGGAGCAAGGCGGTACCAAAACTCCGGGATTGTCCGGCAGTAGATAACCTTTCATAATGTTGGGGCCGGCAACATGCAATTTACCGGCGTTCTCAATGCCAGGCACCGGTTCCAATTTATGCAACATATCGGGCATGAAGCGGCCGACGCTTCCAGCCTTGTAGTCCATCGGCGTGTTTACCGAGGTTACCGGCGAGGTTTCCGTGGCGCCGTAACCTTCCAAGATACGGATACCGAATTTATCCAACCAAGTGGTGCGGGTGGTTTCTTGCAATTTTTCGGCGCCGGCTACCACGTAACGCAATGAGTAAAAATCGTAAGGATGGGCTTTTTTGGCATATGCCGCCAAAAAGGTATTGGTGCCGAACATGATGGTCGCGCCTACCTCGTATGCCATCTCCGGAATCACCGCATAATGCAGTGGCGACGGGTAAAAAAAGCTGGTCATGCCGTTCAATATCGGCATCATCGTGCCGACCGTGAAGCCGAAGGAATGGAACATCGGCAGAAAATTCAACACCACATCCCCCGGTCCGAAATCAATGCGCGCTCTGATTTGTTTATGATTGGCCAGGATATTGGCATGCGACAACACCACGCCTTTCGGTAAGCCTTCCGAACCTGAAGTAAACAGTACGACGGCCGCATCGTCAGCATCGTAGTCCTGGCTTTTGTACCAAAATCTTGCGGTTTTAGCCTGTAGCAAGCCGATGATTTTGTCGACACTTGTTAGTGATGTCGCCAAGTCTTCCAAATAAATTAATTTGACGTGTTGTGCCAGCGTTGCGGCTTCGTCTCCCAGTTTCGCTAATTCAATGAATTTGCGCGAAGTCAGCACAAGTTTGATTTGTCCGGTGCGGCAAGCGGCGGCCATGCCGGCGGCGCCGATTGAATAATTCAGCATCGCCGGTACCCGCTGATAAATCTGTAAACCCAGTACCACGTTCAGCGTCTTACAGCTATTGGGCAGCAACACGCCGACATTCTCGCCGGTTTGCGTGAGGGTTTTGACTAGTTTGCCTACGATGATGCTGCGGGTGATCAGTGCGTCGTAGCTTAGTGGCTTGCGTTCCAGATCCTCAGCAACGGTGTAACGCCCGCCATGTAAAGCCCGAGCTTCCAATAAGGCCGCAAAGATGGTTTGTTGATAATGGCTGGTGGCAAACATCATTTCCGTCATGATGTCAGCCAGGATGTGGCCGCTATGCTTGCGGCGGGCTTTGCCGGTCACATCGCCGTGAGTCTCGATCAAGGTTGGCGGCTGAATATGAATGGTGATGCGCGGAAACCAGTGTTGACGCACGCTGCCCAGCTTGGAAAAGCGGCTGTATTCAGCGCCGTCGATGCGAATCGGCAACAAGGTTGCCCCCGATTTATCGGCAACCATGCCGGTGCCGTCGTAGATTTTCATCAAGGAGCCGGTCACGGTGATCCGGCCTTCCGGAAAAATCACGGTTTTGGTATCGCTTTGCAAATGATGAATCAACGCCTTTAAAGACAAGGGGTGCGTTGGATCCATCGGAAACACTTTGGATAAACGCAAAAATGGCTTTAGCCACCAGCGTTCAGAGATTTGGGTATTGATCGCAAAGGTGATGTCGTCCGGCAAAAACACGCCCAGCAGCAAAGGATCGAGAAATGAAGTGTGGTTGGCGACGATCAACACGCGGTTGCCGGCTTTAGCGTAATTTTCCAGCCCGTGGACCTTGACTCGATAGACTAGCGTCAACAGCCAGCGTAAAACAATTTTTAACATGATATTCCTCCCGTAAGCGCATATTAGCAGACAGATTGCGATTTGCCGGAAGGCACTATAACGATAAACTAAACGTTGTTCAATTTAATTTTCCCTTTGCCTCCTAAAAACGAAAAAGCCATCCCCAAGGGATGGCTTTTGACATTGCTACCACCTTATCCGTCGACGGACAAAATCGCTGCGATAACCCGGCGAACTGCTTTATGGCTTTTTAATTTGGTTTTTTCCCAAAGCCGAATATGCCTAACAGCGCCGGAACAAACAAGAAGACAGATGCAGGCAACGGAACAGCGGCTGGTGCGGCAGTGACGTGGACAGTAGCGCCTGTGATGGTTGTGGCGGGCCCGCTAGCATCGGAGAGAAATAGTAGTTGTGCCGGCGTATAGATCGGGTCGGGGATTATGCTTAAGGCATTCCCCGCGCTGACATTGAGCGCTTGAAATTTGACGGTGCCCAGCAAGGTGGGCTCAGAGATATTCAAACCGGTTGCGACGCTGCCCGACAGCATTTCGGCAAAATGAATTTTCCCCAAGGTTGCGCCCGAGCCTGGGGTAATGCTGTTCGCCAGACTTTCGGTGTCAGTGCCAAAAATACTGCCACTGCTTAGCAATTGCGCCGATAGATTGGTGCTGTTGTAGGTCAGATCGAAATCGAAGCCCGCCAAATCAGCAACGTTATTAATATAAATATTGACATCGAAAATAGAGCCTTTAGCGAATGAGCGGATATTCGTGTTGTCAGAAAATTTAAGATTAAGCGTGGCCGCTTCGGTGGTCTGGAAAAACCCGACGAATGCCAGCGCAAGCAGTTTGGTAAGTAAATGTTTGTTCATGAAAGGTTCCATAGAAGCGTAAGCCGGAGTTAACTGCTCCGGCAAAAGTATTTAAAAATTGGTTCAGGGCGCAGGGTTGACCACGGCACATTGCGGCAAGGTACAAAGCGAAGCTGCCTTTCTGTAATCGATAATATTGACTCGCAAATCGCCATTCAGATCAGCGGGGTCGTTGGCTGCTACCACTTTGCCGTATTTGGCTTTGATGGCGTTCAAATCGTTCATGTCGATGTCGTTATCGCGATCCGTATCGCCGGGGCCTGTTACTTTCACGGTAAAAGCTTTAGATGCGCTGGTGTTATCGGCATCGTTCGCTGAGACGGTAAAGTTGAAAATGCCTACCTTGGAAGGCAGGCCTGATAACAGACCTGTGTCTTGCGCAAGAGTCAAACCGTTTGGTAATGCGCCGGCGCTGACGTTGACCACGTAAGGCGTGTTGCCGCCGCTAATGGTGGGCCGCTCCGGAAACACTTCGTTGACATTGCCGTTTTGCAGCGCGTCGACCATTGCGAAGGGCGAGATGGCTAGGAATTCCGTCATTTGCGAACCTTGATAGGCACCGACGACTTCCGCAGTCGAACAATCGAATTCATGAGAGCCGCCGTTGGCATCGGTTACTTCCACTACGCCGTCGCCGTGCAGATTATCCGTTCCGACCGCATCGCACATGGCTTCACCCTTTTCGCCATCAATGGACGCGGCGGGGCCGCCATAGGCATAAAACTCATAACGGCGGGTGACGACTTCTTCGGCGTTGTTGCCCATGCTGTCACTGCCGCCACGCAATTCGGATTTGGCGTTGCTGACACCATTGTGGGATTGCAGCAAATACCATTCGGATTCGACTTCGTCCGGCTCACCATTGGTCCAGTCTGCTAGACCGTCGTGGTCATGATCATCACTGATCAGTGCGCCTAAGGCCAAAACCCGAGCGTTGTGAGTTTTAGTTTTAATAACCTTGACCCAACTGGGTTCGCCAAATTCTTTTACGACGCTTTGCGGAACAACCGGAGCCGGCATGGTTGCCACGACTTGAGCAGGGAAGTCAGTGGTCGGTGGGGTGTAGTCGAATACCGGCGTATTCAACTGCAGCGCGGGACCAACAACCAGTTTGCCACTGCCATCCTTGACCAGCCAGTTGTATTTGACCGCGCTATAAGGCGTGGTGGCGGAGTAGGCAAAGTGCACCCCAAAATGTTCGCAGCCGACATTTTTGCTTAAATCGTAGCAATACAAGGTACTGCCGATTGGATAGGGATTGGTGAAGGCACCGTCTTTTTCGTAACGTACGAAGGTTTTGGGGTGCGCCGGGTCGCTGAGGTCTTCCCGTATTTTTCCGTAACCGTAATGATTACCTGGGTAGGTGCTGACTACATCTTTGCTGTTCGTATCGTCGAGTTCTATTTCTATGCCGTAGACCGGACCGCCGGTGTGATTCAGTGCGTCAAAGTTGCCTAGCCCGCCCCTGATGTCGCTTGCTTCGGCAATAGAACCGAGCGCCAGCAATGGCAGTAAGAATGTCATCTGTTTCATTGAGTGTTCCCTGTAGGTTTGTGGTGTGTCAATTGACTTTAACTAACAATGAAACTTGGCGGGGTGAACCGACGACCTCCTGATTTTGATAGGCCGAGATAAAGCCTGACTAAGTCAAAAAGCTAAGAAGTCTTACCGCAAGGCACGTAGTCAGTTGCCTAAACTCAAAAGTCGATTTCGACATATTTAGACAACTAAAAGTCGCGGGACTTATAACAATGGAAAATGAATTCAAAATTAAAATTGTGGGAAATCTCACATTTTTAGTGTCATTTAATTGATTTCTTTCCGGTTAGCATAGCTTTGATTAAGTGTTCGTTGTGCGCTCTACCAGAAACAAAGACGCCCACTACGTGTAAGGCAATTAGGACCAGCATAAAATTGGTTGCCCCTTCATGAATTTCCTCCCAAAATTCTTCATCTTGGCTTTGCGTTTCTGCTTTTCCATCCTCTTCGTCGTTTTCTTCCGCATGGGCAGCGCTAATCAAAGTTAGTGTTGTTGGATTGGCAGCCAGCGGACCTCGGCCTTCTTCTATCGCATATACTTTTAAGCCGCTGACCGTCACAACCAGCAGCGTTGAGAGCAATGCCATGACCATCCAGCCGCCCAAAGGATTGTGGCCGACATACTGTTTCGCGGAGCCAGCGCGCAGTTCGCGAATATAGCGGTGAACAGTTCCGGGAGAACGGACAAAGTCGCTAAATCTGGCATGGCGGCTGCCGATGATTCCCCACAGAATGCGGAAGATAATCAGACCCAAAACCGTGTAACCGGCGTAAATATGCCAAGCGTTTTCTTCCTCGCTGGTGAAATAGGCCACAGTAAAGGCAACGACCAGCGACCAGTGAAAAATACGGATAAAAATGTCCCAGACCGCTACGGTGTGTTGGTTATTCATGTGGTTTACCTCGGCATGCTTAGTTGCAGATGTAGCTAGTGTAGGAAACCGAGATAAATCCAATCTTAAAAGTTCGGGGTTAAAATACCCTTACTCCGAGTAAATCTTTGAAACCAACCATTGTTATGACTCAACTATGCGACTATTGCTGGTAGAAGACGATCCAGGCCTGTCCCGATCTTTAAAAGCCGATCTGGAAAGAGCCGGGTTTGCGGTCGATTTGGCCATGGATGGCGAGAATGGCGAATTTTTGGGCATGACTGAATCCTACGATATTGTCATCCTGGATTTAGGCTTGCCGAAAATGCCCGGACTGGAAGTGCTGCGACGATGGCGGCAAGCGGGTAATCATGTGCCGGTCATTGTGCTGACGGCCAGGGACGCCTGGCATGAAAAAGTCGACGGCTTTAAAGTGGGCGCCGACGACTATCTAGGCAAACCGTTTCATATCGAGGAGTTACAGGCACGCATCCAGGCCCTGTTAAAGCGCATGCACGGTGTGATGCAACCGCAACTGTGCGGTTGCGGCGTGGCCTTGGATGAAGACAGGCAAACGGTCAGCGTTGATGGTGCTGAGTGTGTTGAGTTGACGGCAATCGAATTTCGTTTGCTGCGCTATTTCATGCTGCATCCCGGCAAGTTGCTTACCAAAACCCATTTACTTGAGCACGTCTACGAATGCGACGGTGACCCGGCCAGCAACGTTATCGAAGTGTATATCAATCGGTTACGGCGTAAATTGGGTAAGGATTTGATCGCTACCCGGCGTGGGCAAGGCTACATCTTCGGCGACAAGCCGTGATTTCATTACGCCAGCGTCTTAACCGCGGCCTGATCATTATCCTGAGTATGGTGTTTGCCGGACACTGGTTGGCAGCAGATTGGGTGATTCGCTCTGTGGCGGAAAAACAAATGCTGACCCGCTTACAGCACGATGGCGATTCGTTGCTGGATACCTTGACGCTTAACGCGGAAGGACAACTGATTTTCGATAGCTCGCATGCCGGCACGGTTTACGGCCAAGCCTATTCGGGTCACTACTTTGTGATCCAGATTGACGGAAAAACCTATTATTCAAGTTCGCTGCAAGACGACGTTTTGCCTTTTACTACCGAGCCGCCCAATACCGCCAGGCAATTCCATTTTCCTGATGGACCGCATCACCAACCTTTACTGGTTTTGAGTCGAGGTTTCGAGCGATTTGGTCATGCAATCACCGTTAGCATCGCCGAGGATTTAAGCGATATTGGCCATGACATAGACCACATCCGGCTCGCCTATCTGATATTGACGGCCATGGTGCTTTTGATCGCAATCGCCCTGCAAAGTAACGATGTGCGCAGATCGCTGAAACCGTTGCAGGCGGCGCGCGACGAACTAGCCGAGATTGCCTACGGCCGTCAGTCACAGATCCAAGCCAGAGTGCCGGCGGAAATCAAACCCTTGGTTGCGGAAGTTAATCGCTTGTTGGTGTTGGTTGAGAGGCGCTTGCACCAGTCTCGCACCGCGATTGGCAATTTGGCGCATGCGCTGAAAACGCCGTTGGCGATGCTGTTTCGACTGACTGAAAATTCGCAACTCGATGGTCATGCCGAGCTGCGCGATCTGCTGCAACAGCAAACTCAAGCGATCCATGAGCGCATCGAGCGAGAATTAAAACGCGCCCGTATCTCCGGTAATATGCAAACCGCCAGCGTGTTTAATCCACAGCAAGAACTCACTGCCTTAGTCATGCTGTTGCAAAATGTCTATGTCGAGAAAAATTTAGCGATCCAAGTCAATGCCCCCGATCAACTAATCAATTTTGATCGGGAAGACATGCTGGAGCTGACCGGTAATTTGTTGGATAACGCCTGCAAATGGGCTGACAAGCAGGTTCTAGTCTCGGTTGAACATGGCACCGGCATTACTATCAGTGTCGAAGACGACGGTCCGGGTTGTTCGGCGCAGGACATGCAGCAACTCAGTAAGCGTGGTTTAAGGCTGGACGAAGCAGTGCAGGGACATGGGCTAGGCTTGGCGATTGTGCGTGACATCGCCGTATTTTATGGTGGCGAGTTGGAGATTATGCGTTCCGCGCAACTGGGCGGTTTGCGAGTGAGTGTGCAATTCCCAAGGTGGATAGCCGCAGCATCGGTATAATTCCCGCTTCTTTTGCATTTACCGTTTGATTGCTTATGACCACCGTTAACACCGAAAAACTTTCCAGCGCTCGTTTTGCCGAAGCCACCGATGCGTTTGTCGAAGAATTTACCGCTTCCGTCAATTTTGACCGGCGCATGGCCCGGCAAGATATTCAAGGCTCGTTGGCGCATGCGGCCATGCTTTGCAAAATAGGTATTCTGACCGAACAGGAACTCGCCGACATTCGCAGCGGATTGATGCAAATCGGCGGTGAGATCGAACGCGGCGAGTTCGTCTGGTCAATCAAGCAGGAAGATGTGCATATGAACATCGAAGCGCGCTTGACCGATTTGATCGGGATTGCCGGCAAAAAACTGCATACCGGCCGTTCGCGTAATGACCAGGTAGCGACCGATATAAGACTATATTTACGTAGCGAAATCGAAACCATATTGACGCAGTTGCAACGCCTGCAAATCGCTTTATTGGATGTGGCGGAACGCGAGGCCGATACCATCATGCCGGGTTTTACCCATTTGCAAGTCGCGCAACCCGTGACATTCGGCCATCATTTAATGGCGTGGTTCGAAATGCTGTGCCGTGATAAAGAACGTCTGCAAGATTGCTGTAAACGCCTGAATGTGATGCCCTTGGGTGCCGCAGCATTGGCGGGCACCAGCTATCCCATTGATCGCTTCATGACCGCCGAATTGTTGGGATTTTCCCGGCCGTCGAATAACTCTTTGGATTCGGTCAGTGATCGCGATTTTGCGATTGAGTTTGCCGCGGCCGCTAGTTTAATCATGATGCATTTGTCCAGGTTCTCGGAAGAACTGGTGTTGTGGGCCAGTGCGCAATTCAATTTTATCGACATTCCGGATGCGTTTTGCACTGGCTCATCAATCATGCCGCAAAAGAAAAATCCCGACGTACCGGAGCTGGTGCGCGGCAAATCCGGCCGGGTTACGGGACACTTGGTGTCCTTGTTGATGCTGATGAAAAGCCAGCCCTTGGCTTATAACAAAGATAATCAGGAAGACAAAGAGCCCTTGTTCGATACCGCCGACACCTTAAACAATTGTCTGCGGGCCTTTGCCGACATGATGCCGCGCATTCAAGCCAAACGCGAAAACATGTACAACGCCGCAAAACGAGGATTCGCGACGGCTACCGACTTGGCTGATTATTTGGTTCGCAAAGGTATGCCTTTTCGCGATGCCCACGAAGTCGTGGGTCAAGCTGTGCGCTTAGGACTGCAAACAGAGCGGGATCTATCGGAACTAACTCTCTCAGAGTTGCAGGGCTTTTCCGGCAGCATTACGGCGGACGTTTTCGATATTCTAAAATTGGAAGGGTCGGTCGCTGCCCGCAATCATATCGGCGGCACGGCACCAGTTGCCGTTCGGCAGGCAATATGTGAAGCAAGACAACAAATACCCCACTAAATCCTGGAATTTGGCATTTTAACTGCTACCCTTCGAGCATCGTTTGATTCGGAGGGTGGTATGCCCCAATATTTTTCCCTACTGCTTGCTGGACCATCGCTGGATGCAATCCCGCAAGAAACCGACTTTTGGCACGACCGGGAGCTTAGCTTATTTAGCTGCCCCAGCGCCGATGCTGATTACGCATTGACCGCATTAGTTTTTAAAATTAGTAGAAACCCGAAAGATCTGCTGGCGCATCTACGCCGGATTTATTTTTGTTATGACCAGCGCCTGTCCGAGCAACTCTACGCGGCCTTGTTGGATTTCGTGATTATTCTGGAAGGGAAAGGAACTGCGATCAGTCGCCGTATGATACAAGCTAGCCAGTCGCGGCTGCTGGTCCAGCAATGTCAGGATTTGCTTAAAACTGACGGGCAAACGCCGCCAGCTAATCGATATTCTTTGTTCAGTAAAGGTCTGTTGGCTAGCCGCGAACTGGTCAGGTCCAGACAGCAAACCGAAGCGCAACATGATTACTTGGCCTTAGCCAACGACTTTATCGAATACAGTCAGCTCGAACAGGCCATGGATGTGCTGGAAACGGGTATCAACCTGCAACATGATCGTCCGGATTTGCAACTGGCTTTGTTAGAGCTGTATAAGTCTACAAAAAACCGGGAGCGCTTTCAGCTCAATCGGCAGCGATTTAGCGACTCCGGCGTGGTGCTGGAGGGTGAATGGCTGGAATTGGCACATTATTTTGAAGGACAGGCATCATGAGCAAGTCGAACAAAACGCCATTTCGAATCGCTCTGCATGGCATGGATACCCGCACTTATAAAACCATGGAAATGTATCTGAAGGGGCCTTGTCGGGGGGCTGCCGTCGTGGTCGAGGATGCCGAAGCCAGCATTGATATGATCGACGCGGATCACCCCAAAGCCCGGGATATTCTGGATGCCAGAAAAGCCGCCGCGCCGGGCAGACCGATCATTTTATTGTCATTACAAAACCTACAACTGGATAATACTTACTTCATCAAGAAGCCGGTGAATGTCCAGCAAATAATGGCGGTGCTGAACAAGATTAAGGCGGTTGCCGATGCTCGCAAAGCCGTTGCCGAACGTACGAAGATTGCGCAAGCACCTGCAAAGACAGCTGATATGCCGCCCCCGCCCAAGGACGAGAAGCCGAAAAAAATGGCTATGGATGTCTATGTCAATAAGGCTAAGGCGCCAAAAACAGGTGATGCCGCTGAGCACCACAAGGCCAGCAAACATCATTCTGCGATGCAGTTGAACGAAGGCGGCTTCACAGCGTTTTTAGGGACACTGAGCGACATCGATTTTGACGACGAGGTGCAGTTGTTAACAGCCTGTTACGATCCGCGCCAGTATTTTTTGGGCTACGTGATGTCGGCATATAAAACGGCCAATTTACAGTCGCGTGTTTTGCAACTTTGTTCGATTTGGAAACCTTTGACGATTTTTCCGGAAAGCCAGGAAGTCTGGATCGATGCCGACGATAAACAAACCCGCGCATTTGCCGGGATGCCATTGGGTAAAGGCTCCGTCGGCAAAATGATTTTGACGGCAGTCGATTCCACAACCGCCATTCAGCGCGCCGAAGATAAGTTTCAAGATATGGGGGCTTTTGTCTGGAAATTGGCAATCTGGACATCCAAAGGACGCTTCCCGATAGGTCTGGATATTCAAGGGCCTGTCTACTTAGAAAGATGGCCGAATTTTACCCGACTGGTCATCACGCCAGACGCTTTGCGCATTGCCGCATTGTTGGTTCAGGCACCGAGAACGCCATTGGAAGTTGCTGGTCTGTTACATGTCAAACCGCAGTATGTGTTTGTGTTTATTAGTGCTTGCCAGACGATAGGCATATTGAAACAAAGCGAACGTCAAGCCGATGCGGTGATTGCCGTAGAACCCACCAAGAAGCCCAAAAATGAGGGTTTATTAAGCAAAATTCTCAATAAATTGCGCGGCGCTTAGCAAACGATAAGGAATCTCGATGAGTCAATACAAAATTATTTTCACGGGCCCGGTAGGCGCCGGCAAAACGACTGCAATCAACGCTAGTAGCGATGTGCCTCCGATAAAAACTGATGCGGCTGCCAGTGATATGACAAAAAATCGTAAAGCATCCACTACGGTGGCGATGGACTACGGTGTCATGAATTTGGCGGGCGGCGAAAAAATTCACTTGTACGGTACTCCCGGCCAGGAACGGTTTGATTTTATGTGGGATATTTTGACCAACGGCGGCATCGGCTTAATTTTATTGCTAGACAATACCCGCGCAGATCCTTTTCAGGATATGCGTTTTTTTCTGGATGCGTTCGGTAAGTTTATCAACGACACCAGCGTAGCGATTGGGGTGACGCAAATGGATTTAAGTAGCACACCCTCAATAGAAGACTACCATGCGCAACTGCAAGGCTTTGGCTTGAAACCGCCGGTTTTTTCGGTGGATGCACGGGAAAAGAATGATGTTTCTTTGTTGGTACAAGCTCTTTTATATTCCCTGGATCCTGGTTTGGCGGGGTAATCACCATGGAAAGATTTGATCTGATTAACGGGCTGTATCTCTATCCTACTCCCGCTGGTGCTTACTACGCTGTCTCGTCACCCGAAAACGATAAACCCCGGCGGTTTTTAATCCGCTTGCTGCAACAGGAACAGACTCCGGCACTGACTATCGCGCAGTTGCAAACATTGATGGAAATCGATGACGAGGACAAAGCCTTGCAATTGTTGCTGTACTGCCAAAAGCTAGGTTGGGTGCAAGGCGTAGACACGCCTTTACAGGCGCCACAGGCTGCGCTTGAGACGATGTTGCCGGATTTATTGGGATCGATTTCCGAGAGCGGCAAAGTGCTATTGGCAGATGACCAAGGGTTTTATCTGGCGTGTAGCGGTTTTCCGCATGAGGTCGCCGAAGAATTGTCCGCGCTCAGCGCGGAACTGGCAACGGTGCATAAACGCCGTTCCGGATTACTGATAAACAATATGGGTATTTCCAGCCATGCCTGGGCCATCGTTGATCCGTTCGGTAACAGTCAAATCGGTTTTTGGCCGATGTTCGTCGGTAAGCACCGTTTTGTGCTGGCGATCAGCGGCGTACCGCATTTTAACCAAGCGGAGTTTGTAACCTTGGCCTGGGCTTTAATCACCCGTTATTTAAGCAAAGCCGCTGATGCTGCCAATTAAGCGGATCGCATATCACCCATTAATGAATAGGAATTAGATTATGAAAGCAGACATGCTGACGTCGGTTTTAAACGAGCTGAACGGTACTTCGGCGGATATAGAAGCCTCAGGTGTGATTTCCACCGACGGTCTGATGATGGCGTCGGTGTTGCCAGCCGGTATGGACGAGGATCGGGTAGGCGCTATGAGTGCAGCCATGTTGTCTTTGGGCGATAGAACGGCCCAAGAATTAAATCGCGGCAATTTGGAACAGGTGTTGATCAAAGGTGCCAGGGGCTATGTGCTAATGACCTATGCCGGTAATGAAGCCGTGCTTACCGTACTCGCCAAACCCAACGCCAAGCTCGGACTCATCTTTCTTGATGTGAAGCGTGCGGCAGAGAGTATTTCCGAAATGCTGTAAACCCTAACCGGCAACCCGGAGTAAATCATGATCGTTGATATGAAGCCCGAAGACATCATTGGCGAGTACCAGGAAGCAACGCTTACCTATTGCGACGGCAAATCCAGAAAAGTGCTGTACACCGAGCTTGAAACGCCGTATCCCGACGGCAAATTGATTGTTTCCACCACGACGCCGGATGGCATTATCAGCCACGTCAATCGCGCATTTGTGGAAATGTCGGGCTATACCGAAGCGGAGTTAATCGGCGCGCCGCATTGTATTCTCAGGCACCCGGACATGCCGTCCGCTGCGTTTAAAGACTTATGGGATACGGTGCAACGCGGTGAAAAATGGCAAGGCTTCGTGAAAAACTTGCGTAAGGACGGCGGTTATTACTGGGTAAAAGCCACGGTCATTCCGAATGTGCGCGGCGGTAAGGTGGTTGGCTATACCTCGGTGCGCCGCAAACCCTCGCGCAGTAAAGTCGATGAATGCATCGCACTGTATCCGACACTTAGTTAATTGGGGAGCATCATGTCTTACATGTTTACAGTCAGCCCGGATTTTGCCCCAGACCACCTGTCGGGTTGGTATATATTCAACACTTGGTTGCAAAAGCAGAGCGCCGAGGCCATCCATTTGGAAATGTACAATCACTATCAAGACCTGCATCAGGCCATCGCAGCCGATAAGATCGATTTGATTTACGCCAACCCCTTCGACGCCGCCATGCTGGTCCGAGAAAAAGGTTTTTTGCCGCTGGTACGCGCCCAGGGCGAATCCGACGAAGCGATCATTGCCGTTAACGCCGACAGTAATATCAACGATGTGGCCGACTTACAACCGAATACTCGGGTGGCTTTCACCGACGATCCGGATGTGCGCCTGATGGGCATGATTATGTTGGAGCCCGCGGATTTGCACGCCGGGAATATCGTCCCGTTGTTATCGGACAATCATGTTTTGGTGGCCAAACACCTGCTGAAAGGCGAAGCGGATGTCGGCATCATTCTGGCGGAGGCCTATGACAACCTGTCCGGTGTGATTAAAAAACAGCTGCGGATCTTGGTGCGTAGCCAAATAAGCGTCATCTACCATTCTTTGATGATAGGGCCGAGATTACAGAATCGCCGCGCCGACATTCAAAAAATATTACTGGAGATGGATAAGGATGAAAAAGGCGGTGGGGTGTTGAATGCCCTGGGCTTTAGGGCATGGCAACGGATCGAAGACGAGGAAATGGAGTTCATGATCGATTTGATGGATACCTTGAACACTTGATTCCATCGCGATGCATCAGTCGACCGTAATCGATTTTCTGCGACACGGCGAAGCCCGTGGCGGTTCGTATTATCGCGGAATCACCGACGATCCGCTGACTGAACGCGGTTGGCGGCAGATGTATGGCCAATGCGGGGCAGGGCAGTGGGATGTGGTGATCAGTTCGCCGCTACGCCGTTGCCGTTCCTTTGCCGCGGCCTGGTGCGAACAACAGCAACAGGATTTGGTGATTGAACCGGCATGGGGTGAAATTGATTTCGGCGCTTGGGAAGGCCAAACCGCCGAGCAAATTTCCAGTCGCTGGCCCGACTCACTGGCGGCATTTTATAAAGACCCCGTCCATTTCACCCCGCCGAACGCGGAAAGCTACCAAGCATTCGCCGCCCGCGTCAGGAAGGGCTGGGAAAGTTTATTGGCTGAGCAGGCCGGACGCCGCGTGCTGGTAGTAACCCATGCCGGTGTGATCAGAGCAATATTCGCAGAAGCCTTCAAGCTGCCGGTTACCCAAAGTTTTCATATCGATTTGCCGCACGCCTGTTTAACCCGTTTTACCTGTTTTGATGACGGTAACGGGCGCTTCGTCCAGCTTAATTTTCACAAGCCGGTTTGATTCTTCTATACTGGCCTTACACTTGATTTAGGCGCGGCCGTTTTGATCAATCGATTCCTACCCATCCATTTAGGCGCGCCGGGCGAAGAGATCAGCAAAAAAGATCTATATGCAGTTGCCCAACGATTCAAGCACTTCAATCAGTTGCGTTTGCAACATGTACAAAGTTTTTTGCAGCCGCGCCAACAGGATTTCTTAAAGCTGTTGCCGTTACTGTTTCATCAAAATCATCCCTTGTTGCCCGGTTTCGTGTCGCTGGAAGGCCCGGCGGGTATTCCCGATTACACGCCCAACAAGCAGACTATAGATGTTGCCAAGCAGTTTTCCAAAGGCTTTGTCTACAAGCGCAAGGCCTTAAGACACTATCCTATCCAGGCGATTTTTTTGATGGGTAGCGTCGGGAGTATGGCGTTTTCGAAAAACAGCGATATTGATATTTGGCTTTGCCATTCATCCACTTTGGCGCCGGATGAATTAAACGAATTGCGGCAAAAAGCCCAGGAAGTGGAAAAATGGGCGGCGACCTTAAAAATTGAGACGCATTTTTTTCTGGTTGATGCGGCGCAGTTTTTGCGCGGCGAAAATACGCCGATCTCTAAAGAGAGTAGCGGCGAAACCCAACATTATCTGTTATTGGAAGAGTTTTACCGCACCTCGATTTACATCGCCGGGCGGATACCGGTCTGGTGGTTGGTGCCGCCGCAACAGGAAAAATACTATAAGCAATATGTCGCGCATTTGCTGGAAAACCGGTTTATCTCCGAAACCGACGTCGTCGATTTCGGCGGCCTAGAAGATATGCCGATGGCGGAATTCGTCAGTGCGACGCTTTGGCATATCTACAAGTCTTTGACATCCCCGCATAAGTCCTTGTTGAAGCTGCTGCTGATGGAAAGTTATGCCAGCGAATTTCCCGAACCGCAGTGGCTGTGTCTGTCATTGAAGCAGGCGGTGTATCAAGGCGATTTCAGTGTCGAAAGCCTGGATCCTTACCTGCTGATGTACCGTAAAGTGGATGCCTATCTGCGCCAGGCTCAGTCCAAACGCCGCTTGAATCTGATTCGGGAATGTTTTTACATGAAGATCATGGCCGCGTCCGATAATCTCACGGAGAATAGAGTGCGCTTGCAGCGTGAAGATTATCTGCATAGTGTGGCAGATCAATGGGAATGGCCGGAGGATTTGCTGGACAATTTAGCCAGCCAAAAATTTTGGGACATTAAGAAAGCCAGTGTCGAGCACGTGGTGATTCGCGATCAATTGCAACAATGTCTGCGGATGATTTTAAAGTTTTCCGGTTTGCCATTGGATCAGGCGCAGCGGGAAAACAGAGACTTGAAATTGATCGGCCGGAAATTGCGGGCCACCCTGGATTTACGTCCCGATAAAATTGAAGTGCTCACCACCAGAACCACGGTCCACGCCAAACCCGATTTGCTGATAGCTGTGGAAGTCCTGACTGACGACGCTCCGCCTCGCTGGTGTTTATACGATGACCGGGCGGCGTCACAGAAAGCCTCTCTGGAAAGCGCGATTAAATCCGGCGAGAGCTTGCTCGAAGTTTTATGCTGGGCCGTGGTAAACGGCTTGTACAAAAAGTCGCTCAATCTGCAACTGGTGACTCCCAATCTTAAAATTGCCAATAATGATTTATATCAACTGTTTAATGAGTTGAATGCGTTTCTAAGCCGCTATTTGCCGGGCAGGGAGAACGATCTGGAGGTTTACGGCGAGCCGAATCGCGTCTCGTCGTCCTTGTTACTGATAAACCTCGGCGAAAGTTTGGCGATTGACGCGAACAATCAACAGTTGGTGATGAGCGAACGCTCAGACCCGTTAAGTTACGGTGATAGCCGTCAGTGTTTCATCCAGAGCATTCAGCGCTTGTCGGTATCCAGTTGGGGGGAGGCCAGCTTGCAGCGCTATATAGGCATAGAGGGAGTATTTAACTGCCTCGTTGACGTGTTTAACAACAGCGCCGCGCCCTTGTCTGCCGATAAACTCCAAGCGCTATGTTACAACCCGGTACGCGGCAAAAGCATCCTCTTGCGCATCGAATCTTTGTTCGGCAATTTGCTAAAATTTTTTGCATCCGCTCGGGACGGCTTGCAGCGCTATATCGTGGCTGCCGAGACCGGTTATGGCTTGTTCCAACTCAGAAACGGCAGCCTCGGCTATTACCGGCTGGACACGCAAAATCAACTGCTGCATGAATTAGCCAAGCCTAATCCGCAATTTTCCGCAGTATTTTTTGATGCCTACGTACTGGATCAAACCTATATTCCGTCTTTATATACGCAGAATTTGGCTGATGTGATTCAGGTTTTTTATCATGCAACCAGCAAACACGTGGGTGTTTACGTGCTTGACGAAAAAGGCGCGCTGTTTGTCCATCAGCATAGCAATGCCAATCCTGAGCACGTCATCACGCACTATTCCGTGTTTTTAGGCACCTTGCTGGCGCGCGCGCAATTGCCGGATGGTTTGAGTGTCAAATTTTACGAAATCCAGCGCAATTCAGCCGGAGTGCTATCTTGCCAGGCCGTGCCGGTCAAACTCGGCGCCAGTGTGATGGATCTGAGAGTGCGGATAGCGACCGATGAGGACGGTGCAATTGCGATTTACTGTAACCAACAAAAGTTTTCTGTCGCCAACGCCGATAGCTTCAAACCGATTCGCGCCCACATACTGGGCTATCGGAAAAACCGCGACGACTATCCGTTTCACATCACCGAAATAGATGTACCTTGTCGTCTGTTGGGAACAGACCGAAACGAGCAGTTACGAGCCGCCCATTTCCTAAACTACAAGCAAAAAATAGAAGACAAACTAAATATTTAATATTTCAGGGTCGCAGCCGATATTTAGCTCACACCAGTCGAGCTATGGGGGTTGCCATGATTATCCAGAATTCCGCCGTCCACCTGCAAAGTCAGCATCAAGCGCAACAGATCAGCAAACGCAACGAATCGCTGCGGGTCTGGATCGATAAGCCGGAAGATACCCCCAATGCAGCGCGAAAGACTCGTCCCGAAACCGCGCGCAAAGTCATTCAAGATTCCCTTGATCTCAGCCGGTCGGCGCAAACTTCGGCAACCGCGACGCAAACCCTGGATGCCGATAGGGCGCTCAGTTCCAAAGATAATCTGCTGTTGCAAATCATTAGACGCATGGTCAAGGAGATTACCGGCCGCGACTTTGAATTATTCGCACCGGATGATCTCAAGGGGCAAGCCGACTCTGTGACCATTCAGGCCCCGCAGCAAGCACCGGCAACATCAGTCCCCGAGCGCGAAGGGTATGGACTGGTCTACCAAAAATCCGAGTCTTATTTCGAAAGCGAAACGACTAATTTCAGCGCAGAAGGTAGTATCACTACCCGGGATGGGCAAACGCTGAGTTTTTCAGTGTCAATGTCGATGAGCCGCAGCTTTTATACCGAATCCAATCTCAGTATCCGCGCCGGCGACGCGGTGAAAACCGATCCTTTGGTTATCAATTTCGACGGCAATGCCGCAGAGTTAAGCGGCAGCCGATTTCAATTCGATATCGATGCCGATGGTCGTTTGGATCAAATAGCCGGTTTGAAAGCCGGCAGCGGTCTGCTGGCATTGGACAAAAACCAGGATGGCCTGATCAACGACGGTTCGGAATTGTTCGGTCCGCGCAGCGGCAACGGCTTTGCAGACTTAGCGGCTTATGACGACGATAACAATCAGTATATCGACTCCGGCGATGCCGTTTATAAACAACTCCGCATCTGGCAGCGGCATGATGACGGGTCGCAGCAATTATTGGCGCTGGGTGATAAAAATGTCGGCGCGATTTACTTAGGTCACTTGACGACGCCGTTTCAATTAAGAGACACCGCCAATCAAGCGTTGGGTGAAATTGCCAGTAGCGGTATTTATTTAACCGAACAAGGCCAAGCCGGCAGCGTGCAGCAACTTAATTTCCTGGCTTGAAACAAAGATTTCCTATGATTTTCCTGCGGCCGAGTCGGGGCATTTTTTTCCGGCTTGGCCGAGCATGGATACGGAAGCCTCTCATGCCTGCCCCATCATCTGTCTGAATTCGATAATTGAGCTAGACTTGCCCACATTGCAAAACAATATCGAAACGATCATGACACGCCATGCTTTATGGTTAGCCCGATCCTCAAATATTGCTGTTCCTGCGAATCCGGACTGATTCCCTTCGCGGCCTATAAGGCCCCCCAAGCTGCGGGAATGTCCCTCGCTGTCGATATGAAGGCTGGTTGATAGTCAAACCGCATGCCGGAGTCGCAATCCAGGTATCCGGGATTGCTGATTAATAAAGATTGAATGACTCAAAGTACTGCTCATAAGACCCTATGAAAAAATATATTGCCGGATTTTTTGTATTAACTGGTCACGCCTGCGTCTTGCAGGCTGCATCTCAAGACGCACTTGAGCTGAATGTGGAAGACTTGCTGAATGTTGAAGTGACTTCAGTGTCCAAAAAAGCCCAAGCACTAAACGATTCCGCGGCCGCGATATTTGTCATTACCAACGATGACATCAAACGAACGGGCGCGACCAGTATTCCCGAGGCACTGCGCATGGCCCCAGGCCTTGACGTGGCGCGTATCGATTCGAACAAGTGGGCGGTCAGTTCCCGGGGCTTTAATGCGCGTTTCTCCAACAAGTTACTGGTATTGATCGATGGTCGCAATACTTATAGCCGCATGTTTTCCGGTACCTACTGGGAAAACCAGGATGTGATGATGGAGGATGTCGAGCGGATTGAGGTGATTAGAGGCCCTGGCGCGACGCTGTGGGGCGCTAACGCGGTAAACGGTGTAATCAACATCATCACCAAACACAGCTCGAAAACGCAGGGCGGTCTGGTGGCTGCAGGCGGCGGTACTGAGGAACAGGGGTTTGGCGCATTTCGCTACGGCGGCAAGTTGGGCGAGGATACGACGGGCCGGGTTTATGCCAAGGGGTTCAAACGCGATCAAAATACCAATGCCCAAGGCCATGGCGCCGGCGACGATTGGGACAAAGTACAGGGTGGGTTTCGCATAGATTCTCAGCTGTCGTCAGCGGACGAACTTAAATTTCAGGGCGATCTTTATCACAGTCATCTCAATCAAGTGCTGTCTAAACCCAGTATTTTAGCGCCCTACAGTACAACTTTCCGTGATAAAGCCGAAGCTTACGGCGGCAATATCATGGGGCGCTGGCAGCACACGTTTTCCACCCAGTCCGACATGTCCCTACAGTTGTTTTACGACTACTATCGACGCAATGAGGAGTGGATGTCCGAGGGGCGGGATACGTTTGACTTGGATTTTCAGCATCGCTTCGGCTTGTTTGATAGTCATGAATTGATTTGGGGGCTGGGTTACCAACTAACCTCGGATCGCCTTGAAAGTAGCACTATATTCAGCATGTCCCCTGCCCACCGGAAAAATCAGTTATTCAGCGCCTTCGTCCAGGATGAAATGGAATTGATAGACCAAACGCTGTGGTTGACCTTGGGCAACAAGTTCGAACATAACGATTTCACCGGTTTTGAAGGCCAGCCCACCGCCAGACTGATGTGGGCACCGGCTCTGAATCATCGGCTTTGGGCCGGGGTATCCAGAGCAGTGCGCACGCCCTCGCGCGGCGAAGCCAATATGCGCTTGACGACAGCGGTTGTGCCGCCGTCATCGCCATTTTTTATACCGGTGGAACTGGCGCTGGAGGGTAACACAAGCTTGCGCAGCGAAGATGTGATTGCTTACGAAGTGGGTTACCGCACCACCATGATCAAATCCGTATCGGTGGATGTGACGGCGTTTTATAACGATTACGCGCACATGCGCGACGCTTCCCAAGGCGCCGTTTATTTCGATCCTATTCGCGGTGTGTTGGTCCAGCCTTTACCCTTTAGTAATAATTTAAAAGCCAAGACCTATGGTGTCGAAGTCTCGACTGTCTGGCAAATGCTGGACTGGTGGCGGTGGGACGCCAATTACAGCCTCCTTAAAACCGAAGTGCCGCAAACCGCAATGGCGGTGGTGGGCATTAGTCCGCAGCAGCGCATGAATTTACGCAGTGCGGTGAATATACGGCCGGATTTGGACTTTGATGTTTGGTTTCGCTACGTCGGCAACAATGCCGCAGCAACAGCTTCCGGCAACAGTTACATACCCGATTATGTGACGATGGACGCGCGCTTGGCCTGGCGCCCCGAACCTGATCTGGAAATATCATTGGTAGGCCAAAACTTATTAACTAATAGCCACTTGGAATATCAACAGGAAAACCTGGTACTGCCAACATTTATTGATAGGGGTATGTACGGCAAAATCAGTTGGAATTTCTGATGCCGCTGGCAGGTAGACTGTTTTGCATTTTTTCTATTTAGTTGGATTATTGTTGCGACGGATATGCAAAACGCAATAAAAATTTATCTGTTGGCATTAATGTTATTTAGTTCAAGCGCGTCTTGCGCGGCGCCGTTGGCGCTTGAGCAATATACGGTGTTGGCCGCATTGACGCTTAATTTTGCCCGTTTTACGCAATGGCCGGAGCAGGCGTTTGCCAATTCCGGAAATAACCTGCAGGTTTGTTTGGTAGGAGACAATGCATTACTGCAATCTTTTGATTCAATTAGCGGTAAAGCAGTTGGAGATAGAGTGATTAAAATAATTAATTCGGATAAGTTACGCAATTTAAATCAATGTCATATTCTGTTTTTAAGCGAATTATCCAATAGTGTTTTGTCGCAAGTTTTTTTAGATACCAGGCAGTTTCCGGTGTTGACGATAGGTGAAGAAGCCAATTTTATCGAATCGGGGGGCATGGTGGCTATGGTGAATACCGACGGAAAAATACAGTTACATATCAATCTTGCCACGGTCAAAAGCTCGGGGCTAACGATTAGTTCCAGCCTTCTGCGCTTAGCGAAAATTGTCGGCGATAATTAGGAGAGATAATCGCATGTTTAAATGGTTTAACAATGCGCCTATCAAGATCAAGCTAGTCTTTATTATGACTTTGATCGCTGTGTTGACGCTGTTTTCGGCAAGCACTGCGATTGTTGTAAATGAATATTATGCAAAAAAGAAAGATACCGAGCAGCAGCTGGTATTAATTGCCAATATTATTGCGTCGAATATTTCAGCGGCGCTGGTTTTTGAAGATACTGTCTCGGCTAATACTATGTTAAATAGTATGAAAACCCGGGACAGCATATTAAATGCCGAATTATATGATAAGCAAGGCAAGTTATTTGCCGACTATCACTCGCAAAAGCTGGGCGTTAGTCATTGGGATGCGGAAAAAGCTTCCGCGCTTTTAAACGATGCGCAATCCCTCCCTAGTTCAGAAGGCCTATATGGTTTTATCGGCGAAGTTTTTGCTTATTGGTATGAGCGCTTATTTCCTTATACCAATAATATTGTCGGTAAGGCTGGCGAAAAAAACGTATTCAAATACGATGACGACAACAATCTGCATTTTGTCCGTTCGATAGAACTGGATGGTGACGTCGTAGGGGTATTGCATTTGGTGGATGACCAAAGCGGTTTCTACGCCATATTAAAAGCGTTTTATTCGACTATGGGTTTGATCGTGGTGTTTACCATGGTCTTAATCGGTATGCTGACCACCAAATTGCAGCAAATATTTTTGGCGCCCCTACTCAAACTGATGGATGCCATGCAATCGGTGGGGCATGAGAAGAGTTTTTCGCATCGGATTAACAAGACCAGCAACGACGAATTCGGCGATTTAGCCGATGTGTACAATGCCATGCTAGCCGAAATCCAGTTCAGAGACGATCAACTAGCCATGCACCGAGATTCTTTGGAAAGGCAAGTTATCGAACGTACCCAGCAATTGGAAGAAAAAAATCAAGAGCTGAGTATCAGCATCGCCGAAGCGCTCTCCGCCAAAGAGCAAGCCGAACAAGCCAGTAAAGCCAAGTCGCAATTTTTGGCAACCATGAGCCATGAGATCAGAACGCCGATGAATGGCGTGTTGGGCATGACCGAGTTGTTGATGTCATCCGGTTTGGATGATCGGCAAACCAGATTTGCCGATACTGCCTACCGTTCCGCCAATTCGCTACTCAGCATCATCAATAATATTCTCGATTTTTCCAAAATCGAAGCCGGCAAATTGCAGTTGATCGTTCAGGAGTTCGATCTGCGCCGCTTATTGGAAGACACCGTGGAAATGATGGCTGAGCAAGCCCACCGTAAAGGCCTGGAACTGATATTGAATCTGCCGCACCAAATGCACGTTATTGTGCAGGGCGATGCGGAACGATTACGGCAGGTGCTGGTTAATCTGCTGAGCAATGCCATCAAGTTTACCGAAGAAGGCGATGTGCAGCTTAAGGTGAGTGTTCCGGAAAATACCGCACGCGATAAAGTCAGATTATTATTCGAAGTAATCGATACCGGCATAGGGGTTGCCGCTGAGCGTCAGGCGGAAATTTTCGACAGTTTCACGCAGTCCGACGGCAGCATTACCCGGCGTTATGGCGGGACCGGTTTAGGTTTGACCATTTCCAAGCAATTAGTCGAATTAATGGGCGGTAGTCTGGGGCTGGAAAGTAATATCGGTCGGGGTTCCCGGTTTTACTTTGACTTAGAATTGGGGTTGGGCATCCAGAGCGACATCGAACGTGCCGACACCAGTGCTTTGGAAGGTCTGCACATCCTGGTAGTGGATGACAATGCGATAAACCGCGACATACTTCACGATCAAGTTTCGCTATGGGGCGCCCATGTTACGACCGTCGATAGCGGCCCCAGGGCGCTGAAGCTATTGGTCGAGGCGGCTACTTTAAATAATCCGTTTCAAGTTGCTCTGCTGGATTGGCATTTGCCGGTAATGGACGGCTTGACGCTGGCCAAGGCCATTCAACGCGACCAGCGTATTCCCAAACTGCCTTTAATCATGCTCAGCTCCGAAAATGTCAGCATTAAAACCGGCCTGACCCACGAATACGGCATCAGCTTTTATTTGAACAAACCGGTTTTTCAACAACGTCTGCTGAATTGCTTGCTGGAAATCGCCACGTTCGCACCCGTGGAGCAAACGGCGCCATCCGCTGTTACACCGGAGCAAATTAAGTTATCCGGGCGCATTTTGGTGGCCGAGGATAACTTGGTTAATCAGGAAGTGGTCAAAAGCTTCTTAGAAAGCATGGGCTGCATCGCGGAGGTGGTTGCAGACGGTCAGGAAGCGTTGCAAGCCGCCTGCCGGCGCCGTTACGATTTAATTTTGATGGATTGTCATATGCCGGTTATGGATGGCTTTTCGGCAACAGTCAAAATTCGCGAGCATGAACAAGCCACGGCCTCGACCCGAATTCCGATTATCGCTTTAACCGCCGATGTACAAAAAGGCATACACGATCAGTGTGAAATGGTGGGTATGGACGGCTATTTAAGTAAACCGTTCAGCAAAGAACAACTGCGCCATCTATTGATAAATTGGCTGCCAAATGCTGCGGATAATGCACTGGAGTCGGCTCCGCTGGCATATCAAGACGCAGCGATGGCAGGCGAATTTCCGCCCGGACCGATTTGCCAGGCCGATCTGGCTCAGCTTCGGGATATTTACGATGCGAATGGGGTAAGTTTATTAAACAAGGCCATCGCACTCTATCTGCAAACCGCGCCGGAAACAGCCGAAAAACTTAGACAAGCCGCTAGCGATGGGCAGGCGGATTTGCTGGCCGATATGGCTCATGCCCTCAAATCGTCCAGCGCCAATCTGGGTGCCAGGGATTTGTCTAAAACCTGCCGATTGCTGGAAACTGCCGGCCGCCAAGCTGATCTTGCAGCAATCCCGGCACTGCTGGCGGAATTTGAGGCGCAATTGCCGGCGGCTTTGGCCGAGCTGCGTGTTATTGCCCATGCCAGCGTAGCGCAGCCCGATTTGCCGCAATCCGGCATGGATAAGCGAGTAGCCGACTTGGCGCTGGAAGCCAAGCGAATTTTACTGATAGACGACGATCCAAACTTCAGATTGATTACCGGCGAACAGTTAAAAGCCTCGGGTTTCGACGTCGTGGAGGCCGAGAGTGGCGAAGCGGCGCTGCTCTTGCTGGAAACGGCCATTCCGGATCTAGTCATAGTCGATGCGATTATGCCGGGCATCGACGGTTTTGAAACCTGCCGGCGCATGTCCGCCAACCCCGCCATGACCGACATTCCCATCATTATGTCTACCGGCTTGGAAGACATCGAATCGATAAATCGGGCATTTAAGGTCGGCGCTACCGACTTCATCATCAAACCCCTTAATCATGTGGTGTTGATTCATCACATTCGTTTTCTGCTGCGCTCCAGCCATGACACGGCGGAATTACGCAACAGTAAGCAGCAATTGTCTGCTGCGCAACGCATCGCCGGTTTGGGCTATTGGACTTGGGATCCGCGGCAGGATAAATTCGAAATATCGCCGTTTTTAGCGGAAATGTGCCAAATGCCGGCCGACTATTTTCTGGGAGAGCTCAGCAACTATTTGAATTTAATTGAGGCTGCGGACCGCAAAATAGTGCAGACCTTGATAGAGGCCGCTGCCCAGGGCGAACAGGTCGAGTATGTCGAGTACCGCTTGCGGCCGGATCTGGAAACGCCCATCAGTGTCCGCCAGGATACGGCCATGATTAGCAGCGGACAGCAGAGTTTTGTCACCGGGACGGTGCAGGATATTTCCAAGCAAAAGCAATCGGAAAAAATCATCCATCAGTTGGCGTATTTCGATGAGTTGACCGGCCTGGCCAGCCGTGTGCATTATCACAAGCGTATTCAACAGACCATCAAAGCCTCGGCGCGCGGCAAGCTGGAGTTTGCGTTTCTATTCCTGGATCTGGACGAATTTAAGTACGTCAACGACAGCTTTGGACATAACGTCGGCGATCAATTTCTGAAAGCGATCGCCCAACGTATCCAAAGCGTGGTACGTGAAGAAGACTTTGCTGCGCGATTGGGCGGAGACGAATTTTGTATCATCGCCAGCAGCATTACCGACGAATTTCAAGCCATGGAAATCGCGGAACGCTGTTTGCAGGAAATCAACCGACCTTTAATTTTGGATACCCACCATTTAAAGCCCCGCGTCAGTATCGGTATTGCTATTTATCCAAAAGATGGCGAGAACGAGCACGACTTGATGAAAGCCGCCGACACCGCCATGTACGCAGCGAAAAGCGCCGGCAAACAGCGCTACGCTTACTATCGGCCGGAGATGACGGGCCTGGCGATTAAGCGCATGCAAGACGAGCAAACCTTGCGCGACGCGCTGGAGCACCAGCAATTGCAATTGTATTATCAGCCCCAGGTAAGTATGTTGGATGGGCGAATGATAGGTCTCGAAGCCTTGGTGCGCTGGCGACATCCGTTGCGCGGTTTGTTGGGGCCCGGCGAGTTTATTCCTTTGGCTGAGGCTTTGGGTTTGATCGGTAAAATTAGCGACTGGGCTATTCAACAGGCTTGCGAACAATTAATTGCCTGGCAAAACCAAGGGCTGCCGTTATTCACCACGGCTGTCAACGTCTCGGCAAGCCATTTCCGCGATCCGCAATTTCCGTTCACGTTGCGGGAAATCCTCAAACATACCCAATTGCCGGCTCACTATTTGCAAATCGAAGTCACAGAAAGTGCCATGCAAACGGCGGCAGACTTAGAGATATTTAAAAAACTGAAGGGCATAGGAGTGAAAATCGCCATAGACGACTTCGGTACCGGCTTTTCGTCGCTGGCGTCCCTTAAGCAATTGCCGGTGGATTGTCTGAAAATCGACAGAACCGTTGTTCAGGATGTGCTGTTTAATCCGCAAACCCCCATTTTGCTCGGGACGATTATCGGCATGGCCAATGCGATGGATTTCTCGCTGGTGGCGGAAGGCGTGGAGACGATAGAGCAAGCCATGGTGATGAGCGGCTTGGGCTGCCAAGTGGTGCAAGGCTATTTGTTTAGTCAACCTTTGACTGCCGCCGAAGTGCCGGCCATGTTTGACAAAGATTTCCGGCTGGAATTTATTCACTCCAAACCAGCCCATAACGATATTCATCGAAACAATTATGACTGATCTTGAATTGCCGGAACGCTTTGCAGATATTAAACGGCTGCCTTCTTTACCGCACGACGTTCATCAAGTGGTCAAAGCCTTGTCCGACGATAATCTGGATTATGCCCGGTTAGCCAAGATTCTGGCGGGGCATGCCACGATTTCGTCGCGACTGATTGCCTTGGCCAATTCAGCGTGGTTTAACAACTCCAGCGAACCGGTGACGTCATTGGAAAGAACCTGTTTGAAACTGGGATTAAATATTGTCCGGGGCGTCGGTATCGGTTTGGCGGTGATGAAGCCGTTTAATATCAGGGATTGCCGAAGTTTCGATATCAAACGCTATTGGATCAGTACCATGCTGGTGGCGCACGCTGCCCGTGCGCTGGCCGACGAGCTTGCGGCGGAGCGGGGCAATGAACACTTGCCGCAAACCGTGCATACCGGCGGCATCCTGCACAATATCGGCTTGCTCTGCATGGCCGACATCATGCCCGAAGAAACCCACCAGGCCCTGCGTTTTAAACAAGCCAATCCCGAATTGGACTTGAATCAAGCCTTGCGCAAATTGCTGCATACCGATTATTGCGAAGTCGGGGCGCATCTGACCGTTTCCTGGGGAATACCCGAAGCGTTGGTGGCGATTATTCGGTACCATCGCAATCCGGGTTATCAAGGCAGCTATTGGCGGCAGGCAGCTTTGGTCGGCGCGGCGACGCATATGGTGGGTAGTGTGTTCGACGATAAAGAAACCTGGCCGGTCTCGGCCTTTGAGAAACTGAGCATCAGCCCGGCCTGTCAGGCTGAGATATTTGCCGACCTGCAAAGCCAATATTTAAAAACTCAGGAATTGGCGAAAGTGCTATTTCCTTAAGAAGTGGTGCTGAAAACACTACTTTAGTCTTTTTATCCGCCTGATTCGGCCGTAGATTTTTTGCAAAAAACGGTTAGCAGCGGGGATCACGACCCTAAGAATTGCCTTGGCGGCGCGTTTTAATGTCGTCATGCAAGCAGTTGTCGCCGCGTCTGTCGCCTGTTTCAGGTTGATTTCTCGATCCGCGACCCAGCCATGTCGGTGTAACCAGTGTAATAAGCCGCTCAAAAACAGGCATGTCGGCGTCAATCCCACAAAAAACCACAGCAAGCGGCCGCTTTCGCCCAAGGCTTCGCCGGTATGGAGCGGCCAAAGCCAGGTGGTAAATGTTTGTCCGGCTGAGAATTGGCTGGGGTTTTGCACATCGCGAATTTGTCCGCTCCAGCGGTCCACCCAAACGGTCGTGAACGGGTGGTGTTGATTGATCTCGTTAAGTTGGCGCAAATTGATCCGATACGTCCCCAGCTCGCCAACCGGGGTGGTAATTCGCCGGACTTCCGAGCTGGGAAACGGTCCGCGGGCCACGAGGATTGCTTCCGACAGACTGGTCGGCCTGTCATTGGGTATGGCGCTGCTGCGCACATTGGGGCCGGCGTCACCATGTCCCATGCCGGACGCGGCGGTCAGGTTCTCCAGCAGGCTAGGGTAGGCCAGATGAAAACCAGTGAAGGCCAGCAACATTAAAAAGCCGGAACTGGCTACGCCCAGTAGTCGGTGCAAATCAAATACTAGCCGCATCAAGCCGGCATCGTGGCGCAGCGAAAAGGCGCGCCACAACTTGGGCCAGCCCGGCCACCACAGGTACAAACCACTGAGTACCGACAACATTAATAAGCCGCCTAAAACCGCCAACGCATTTCGGCCAAAGCCGTCCAATTGCAGTTGGGTATGTAAATCCAACAGCCAGGTCGTCAGGGTTTGGCCCCATAAGCGGCTGTCGACAACCCGGCCGGTGTAAGGATTGACCGAGACCATCAGAGGCGCATAAAAGGCGTCTACGCTTTCCTTGGGCTTTTCAAACCAGGCGGTGATCATGCCGTCCGGTGCTCGCGGCATTTCCAAGGTCCAGGCACCGTGCCGATCCGGATGGGCAGCACGTACCGCCGCGACGATTTTGTCCAGCGATAAAGCCGTTGATTGTGGGGTATCGACGCGCAATTGCGGATTGAGCAAGCTATCCAATTCTTCCCGGTAAATACTCAAACTGCCGGTCAAGCCGATCAGCGCGAAGATGAGTCCCAAACTCAGTGCCAGATAAACATGGCACAAGCGCCACCATTTGCGGGCATTCAGGATAAAGCGTGGGCGGACAATCAGCGGGTAATGGGTTTCTTGCATGGGGTATACAGTGGGAGATTTAGCGACAGCCCGCCTTCAGCAGCCTTAGACGCTATAAATTTAAAAAACAGCATTTGCCAGGCACGGCAACCGGCTATTTTGCAGGATTAATGCAACAACAACCAGCCCATGACAGCCGTTGCGCCGCAGACAAGTTTAAAAAATCGGCTAGACTGCGTGAAATACGCAGGGCGGCGGAGTTTGATTGGTAGAGATATGAGGCGTTTTATACAGGATAAATGTAGGTCGGAGAGGCGATGAATCTGAGCAGTTTGCTATTTCTGGCCGGAATTGTTGCTGTCCAACAGTTCAGCCGCTTGCCTAGTCTGTTCGAGTTTATCGGTTTGGTGGTTAGCGGCTTGTTGTTGATTTATCGGCACCATTGGCGATTTTTCGCGCTGCTGGCTGGGGTGCTGTGGGCGAGTCTATTGGGTAGCTGGCGGCTGTCCCAACAACTCCCCGATACCTATCAAAACCAGGAAGTGAAAATTCAAGGCTATATCGCCAGTCTGCCGCAACAACAAGAGCAGCGCACCAATTTTGATTTTATTGTCACGGCGCCCTCCGGCAACTTTCCGGATAAAATTCGCCTGAGCTGGTATTACCCAAAGCTCAACTTAGCTGCGGGGCAGGGCTGGGAGTTCCAGGTTAAGTTGCGCAGGCCGCACGGCCGCCTCAACCCCGGCGGCTTTGATTTCGAAGCCTGGTTATTTGCCAACCATATCGGTGCTACGGGTTATGTGCGCGATAAACCGCCGCCGCAAATCGTGAGCTTATCGCCGAGTGCCGGTCAATATTTTGCTCAGTGTCGGCAAGCGATTGCCAACCGACTGGACGCGGCTTTGCCCGGCAGTGGACAGTTAGGCGTGATAAAAGCATTGACCATCGGCAGCCAAAACGCAATCACCCAAGAGCAATGGCGCGTGTTTAGACTCACCGGTGTGGTGCATTTAATCGTGATTTCCGGTTCACATATCAGTCTGATCGCCGGCCTGATTTACCTTTGGAGCAGACGGCTGTGGGCTTGGACCGGGATATTAAGCATTTCGCCGCAACGGGCCGCCGCATTGTGCGCTTGGCTGGCTTCGCTGTTTTACGCCGGCTTGGCGGGCTATTCGGTGCCCACTCTACGTGCGGTGGTGATGCTCAGCGTGGCGTTGGCAGCAATCGCTTGGCAGCGTAACACCGCGCCGATGCGAGTTTTATTGCTGGCGTTGCTGGCTGTCTTGCTGTTCGATCCGTTGGCGGTGCTGTCGGTCGGCTTTTGGCTGTCATTCGTGGCAGTGGCATTATTGATTTACGTGTCGGCGGGCCGATTGGGCAGACCTTCGTATTGGCGCGAAGCCGGCGCCGCGCAATTGGCCACGGCCGTGGGCTTGTCGCCCTTATTGGTCGTGTTTTTTCAGCAAGTATCGTTGATATCGCCTGTCGCAAATTGGTTGGCAGTGCCGGTTATCGGTATATTGATCGTGCCGCCGGCCTTGTTGGCGGTGGTGTTATTGTTTATCTGGCCGGCATGCGGAGCGCTGTTGCTGCAAGTTTTGGACTATGCCTTGCAAGGCTTGTGGTGGGTGCTTTCGCACATGGCCGAATTACCATTAGCCAGCATCTATTGCCTCCCGCCGCCATGGTATGCGATTGGCTTGGCGGCCATCGGCGTGCTTCTGCTGTTAGCGCCAAGGGGCTTTCCGTGCCGGTATTTAAGTCCGTTACTGTTTTTGCCGTTATTACTGGTTGATGTTGAAAAACCGAAACCCGGTGAAGCTTGGTTGACTGTTTTGGACGTGGGGCAAGGATTAGCAGCCGTGCTGCAAACTGCGGAACATACTCTGGTGTTTGATACCGGCGCACGTTATTCGGAATATTCCGACATGGGCGATTCAGTGGTCCTGCCGTTTTTACGCGAGCAGGGTATCTCTCGGGTTGATAGTTTGGTGATTAGTCATGGCGATAACGATCACAGTGGCGGCGCGGAGTCGATATTTGCCGAATTGCCGGTAGACAAGTCTGTTAGCAGCGTTCCTGAATGGGCCGCACGCGAACATGGCGAGTATTGCCGGGCCGGACAAACCTGGCGTTGGGATGAAGTTACTTTTAAGGTGCTGTCCCCGCCGGAAAGTGGATTCATCGGTGATAACGATAACTCCTGCGTATTACAAGTAAGCTCCGCACAGCAGGTTTTTTTGCTGACCGGCGACATCGAACAAACAGCCGAAAACTGGTTGGTGCGAGAGTACGCTGACAAACTTGCCAGCGACGTATTGTTGGCACCGCACCATGGCAGCAAAACCTCATCAAGCCTGGCTTTGCTTGAAAAAGTTAATCCCAGGCTTATTTTGATTCCTGCCGGTTATCAAAACCGTTTTGGTTTTCCGCATCGCCAGGTTATCGAACGCTATAGCCAGCTTGGCATGGCTTGGTTGAATGCGGCCGAACAGGGCGCTATTTCGGTGCGTAGTGGGCCCGAAACAATTCAGCCGATAGCCGAGCGAGCCAAACGGCAACGATATTGGCGAACACCCGCGCCGAATCGGCAGAGTATTGATGTCAGATAAATTTTGCCGTGTCGGCGTTTCTGCCTATACTCTCAGGATCAAAATATGGAGCATTGCAGTGGAGAATGAAAACCGTAGCAGAATACGTTTTAACCCGGAAGGACTCGTGGCGCACATCATCATCGAACCGCCACCGCCCGGCGGCGAGATCATCATTGACGGCCAAGTTGTTGATATGAGTTACAGCGGCATAAAAATTCGCTTGAAAGAACCTCTGGGTCAAGCAGTGGACGAAGCGGAATTGCGGATTTCCATCATACTGCCGGAGTCGCGGGTGGCGATGTCGATACACGGTAACATCAAGCATATCCGCGAAGATCGCGAATGCGGTTTGCAATATAGTCCGAGCAAGCACAGCGAGGACGAATTCGACGATCTGATGTTCGAATGCGTTAAGCTGGCACCACAGCGTAAAGATTAATCGAGACCCTTATGAGCAGATTGCTAAGGTGTGTGCGGTCATTCTGGGGTCACCTCAATGGCGATGCCGCTTATGAGCGTTATTTGCTGCATTGGCAAGCGCATCACGCCGGGCAGTTTCCGCCGTTAAGTCGAAAAGGATTTTTTGCGGCTGAAACGCAGCGCAAATGGAATGGCATCAAGCGGTGTTGCTGAATTTAATTGTTGCTTGAGTTGCTGGTGCTAAAAAGTATTCCAACCGCAGTTCACTATTCCATTCAAATAGTCCAGTCGTAGAGAGCCGGTGCAATTCGATGAACTTGTGTACGGCGCAAGTTTGGCATTGCAAGCCGCAAGGCAATAAAAAAGGCTTAGGTTTTCCAACCTAAGCCTTTGTAGTCCATTCCGAGGGGACGATTATTCGGCTTGGTCTTTATTTTTGCCGCGTCTTGATGGTGAGCCGACCCGTTTTTTACTTTTGTCTTTTTTCACCAAAGCCGGGTCGAATTTGGATATATCCAAAGGTTTACCGACTACCCGGACTTTTTTCAGGGCCTGGAACAAGTCTTTGGGCATGCCGGCGGGCAGTTCTACGGTGCTGTAGTGCTCCTCGATTTTGATGCGGGCGATATGATCGCCGTCTATACCGGTTTCGTTGGCGATAGCCCCGACGATATTGCCTGGTTTCACGCCGTCGGCATGGCCTACTTCGATGCGGAAGGTTTCCATTTCTACCGCGCCGACGCGACCTTTTTCCCGTCTCGGCCCACGATCACCACGATCATTGCGGTCGGAACGGCCTTTTTCCTCGGCGTCTTTACGCGGTTTTCTGCTGGGTTCTTTCATCAGCAAAGGTGTATCGCCTTGCAATAACTTGGCTAACGCCGCTGCAATGTCAAGTGCCGGGACATTATGCTCAACCTGATATTGGTTGATTAATTGGTTGTAAAAGCTGAGTTCCTCGCCGGCCAGTGTATCGGTAATCCGCTGTTTGAAACGGTTGATGCGGGCGTTGTTGATAAAGTCGGTGGAAGGCAACTGCATTTCTTCGACTTTTTGTTTCGTGGCTTGCTCGATATTGGCCAGCAGGCGTTTTTCGCGCGGCGAGACAAACAAAATCGCGTCGCCGGTGCGGCCGGCACGACCGGTACGGCCGATACGATGGATATAAGATTCGGTGTCGTAAGGGATGTCGTAATTGACGACATGGGTGATACGATCCACGTCCAGACCACGGGCCGCAACGTCCGTGGCGATCAGAATATCCAGTTTACCGCTTTTCAGATTATCGATAGCCCGCTCGCGCAAGGCTTGCGACATGTCGCCGTTGATCGCCGATGCTGAAAAACCGCGTGCTTCCAATTTTTCCGCGACTTCGATGGTGGCGGTTTTGGTTCTGACGAAGATGATCATGCCGTCGAAGTTTTCCGCTTCCAGAATACGGGTCAGCGCGTCCATTTTGTGCACGCCGCTGACAAACCAATAGCGTTGGCGAATATTGGCGGCGGTGGCGGTTTTGACCTTGATGGTGACTTGTTCGGGATTGTTCAGGTATTTCTGCGCAATTTTGCGAATTTCGGTCGGCATGGTGGCCGAGAACAGCGCAGTTTGGCGCGTCGATGGGGTTTGCTCCAGAATCCACTCCACGTCATCGATAAAGCCCATCCGCAACATTTCGTCGGCTTCGTCCAGGACCAGGGTAGAAAGCTGATCCAGTTTTAGCGTGCCGCGACGCATGTGGTCCATGACCCGTCCCGGTGTACCCACCACGACATGCGCACCGCGATTCAATTGGCGTAGCTGGCTGGTGTAATCCTGGCCGCCGTAGATTGGCAAGACGTGAAAGCCTTTGATGTGCGCGGCATAACTTTGGAAAGCCTCGGCAACCTGTATCGCCAATTCGCGCGTAGGGGCTAGTACCAAAGCTTGCGGGTCTTTTTGATTGAGATTAATACGCGACAAAATCGGCAAGGCGAATGCAGCGGTTTTACCCGTACCGGTTTGGGCTTGGCCCAACACGTCGCGACCAGCCATGACGAACGGAATAATCTGTGCTTGAATCGGAGAAGGGGTTTCGTAACCGACACTTTCCAGCGCTTTTAAAATGGTGTCTGAAAGCGATAAATCTTTAAAGGAAGGCGTGGCGGAGGAAGGGGCGTCGGACATTAATAATACCTGTAGAAAAAAAGAGAGTTGCCGGCCATGGGCTAGCTATGCCCGGCATTGTATCGCAACTTAGTCTGATATTGCTTAACTTATTGATAATTACCGTAAAATCCTGGCTTGTTCAGTTTGCTTTTCCAGACGAGTAATTTAAGCAAATAAAGATGAAAAATTGCGCGCCGAAAATCAGATTAGCCATCAACAAATGTACCGGTTGAGCGACGGCTGGAAATCCCAATCTGTCCAGGCTGACGCCGGCCAAAATGGCGGTAACGATCAATCCCACTAGAAGATAAGCAGTGCGCAACAGCAGGCTCTGTTTGTCGGCTTGTTGATAGATTTTCCAGGCCAGCCAGAGGTTGGTGAACAAAATGACCGATGAAAAAGAGCGGTGAATATAAAAAATGATCGGGAAACTATCGCGCCAATATTGCCTGTCAATATAGCTGTGCTCATGAGCAATGTAATCGACCGCTTCCCTGACTTGGGTGCCCATTGCTACTTGCAGCAAAGTCATTGCCATGGCAATTTTCAAAACCAAAGCAAAACGTGGCGTTAGCCAATGGCTATCGATGGCTTGCAGTAGGGGTTTTTGCGATTTGGCAATCGCGTAGATTAGCAGCGCGACGATAAATAAGGCCAACAACATGTGCAGCGTTATCATCAAGGGCTTTAAGTTACTCGCTACCACGGCCGAACCCAGCCAGCCCTGAAATCCGACCAGCAAAAATACCGATAACGCTAAATAAAAAATCGCTTTGTCGGCTTTCAGATAAACCCGCGACGTCCAGGCGGTGAGAAAAATCAGAAAACCAATCGTCACGCCGACCAGGCGATTGGTATATTCGGTCCAGGTTTTTACCGGATTGAAGGTGGTGGTTTCATAACCGCGCGCCGCATAGATTTCATGGTAATTGGCCGGCAATTGCGACTCGTGAGTCGGTGGCACCCATTGTCCGAAGCAGGTCGGCCAGTCCGGACAGCCCATGCCGGCACCAGAGGCGCGGACAATGCCTCCAACCAGAATCACGAAATACACAGCAAAGATGGTTAGTGTGCCTAAGCGGCGAAACCGGGCGGCGTCGTGGGCGTCTATCATGTGTTGTTATGTCTCAAAGGAACATTGAATGGGCAAGCTCGATCTCTTCCGAGACTCCTTCAATTTCCAAAATTTCGGTATCGGGCTGGATGCCCAATTTAACAAAGGCCGGTACGGTGTTCCAATCGACGCGGCAGGCGGGGTGATCGGTGCCGGCGATGCTTTGCAGAAAAGCGACTTGCACCAAGTCGACATAATCGGCTTTAGAGCCTGAGTCGCGCTGAAAATCTACATATTCGGAAGGCACCAATTTAAGTTCTTCCGGGAAATTCCAGGTGTTCATGATCAGTTTCCCGACATGCGGGTGGGCTTTCTCCAGCAGCTTGTCTAATCGGGATGGGCTATCTCTAAATTCCGGAATTTTCTCGACTAGTGTCAATATTGGTAATTTACCGATTTGATGGATTAGCCCGGCCAGCATGGCTTCGTCGGCGTTTAAATGCGGCACGAATGCAGCCAAAGCCCGGCTGATCGCCGAGACATTGACGCCTTGCTCCCAGGTGCTGCGGAAATAGCCTTCCAGTAGCGCCGTGGTAGGCGTGAACATTTGCTGCATGATCAAGCTGGTAATCAGCGTGCGAATGGTGTTGTTGCCGAGCCGGGTTACGGCCATTTGGATATTCTTGATTTCCATGGTGCCGCGATACAGAGGGCTGTTGGCCACTTGTATCAAACGGGCGGAAATGGCGGCGTCGGTTGCGATGATCTCGGCCAGGCTTTGCGCGGTGGCATCGCCTTTACTGACAGCGTCGCGGACTTTGATGGCGACATCCGGCAAGGTAGGCAGGATTAATCGGTTGGCGTCTAGTTCCGCTTGCACATGGACTAAAAAGTCTTGAACAGATTTGAATTGCATGGATTGAATTTCCGCTATTGATCCTAAATTATCGCGATAGGCGTACGATAGTCGTCATCAAGTATAAGGTTTTTTGGCAGTCCATCAACTATTTGCAGGACCAACAGCGCACGGTTTATTCCGGTCCAGACCGCGTTCGTCAGTACGCACCCCATATTTTGCTGAGAAATGCCGTCCAACACCTTACAGCCGTTAATGACGTCGCTTGCTGATTGACGGCATTCGGCAATAAACAAGGCGCGTTTGACTTTGCCCAAATAGTGACTGCGGGCCACGATTTCCTGACCTGTGTAACAGCCTTTACTGAAACTGATGCCGCCAAGCTGGTCAATACCCAACATCTGCGGAATATGTTGTTCCGATTGGCTAATATCAAACCAGGGCAGGGCAGTGGAGATGTCTTGATAGCGCCACTCGTCCAGGCAGCCGGATTCGAAAGCGTATCGGCTAAACAGTAATCCGGTAAATTCATCGATCTGATCAGACGTACCCAATAGCAGATGGCGCGGCGCGCCGGGTAACTTAATGGTCGTTAACGGTATTTGCCCGATTGCGAAATTGTCTGTCGGAACGTCGAACTCAGGCGAAAGACCCGATATGCCCAGGATATGCATGTTTCCGGTTTGATCATGCAATTTTGCATCGGCTCGCAGCACGTACATTCGCAATTTTTTTAACACGGTGTCGAGTAAGTCCGCAGGCAGTATCAGGTAAAAAGATTCCAGCGATTTAACCACCAATAGCGTACTGATGACCCGGCCTTTGGCGTTGCAGAATCCAGCTATACTGGCTTGCGATGCCGATAAATCGTTAATGTTACATGTTAGCTGGCCTTGTAAGAGTTTTGCGGCATCCTGACCGCTGACTTCTATGAGGCTCAGGCCGGTGGATGCGAATACTTTTCTGGATAAAGCAAGTGCATTGGGTTCGCTAAAAGCGTTTGTGTGAACTTTCCGGTCTTCAAGCATGGCGGTAAGGTTTGTAGGAATACGTGAACATAATTTAGCAGGGTAGTTTACCTTAGCTCGAAAAAGGTGCGGCGATTGTGTCGAAAAATCTTGAACAGAGCATGAATTTTACAGTGGGGCGCTCACGGGCGCTGACATTCATCGTTAGCGCCATCCACGCGGTGACGCTGGCGGCATGTTGGCTAAACGCGCTGCCGATGCCTTACCAATGCTTGCTAACGATGGCGGTATTTTTGAGTTGGCGAAGCAATATGGCATCCGGCAAAATTGGCGGCGCATATCTGCGCTATACTCCTCAGCACGGATGGTCGCTGCTGGGAAGTGGCGACCATTACCAGTCTATCGAGATTCAAGCATCAACTGTGGTAACCGGATTACTAATCGCGCTGCATTGGGTGCATGATAAAGGGAGGCGTCAATCGATGATAATTCCCAAAGATGCAATGAGTAACAACGATTACCGCAAACTCTCGGTTTGTTTAATTATTTCAGGTCATGGTCATGGTTGATGAATGCCGGTGTAAAGCAAACAATTGAATTGCAGATGAGTTCGCTGAAAAACTTGCCGGTTTTGCCCGAGGCGAGTCTGCGAATTCTGGGTGCCATTAACACGCCGGACATACCCATAGAAAAGCTGGCGGATGCCTTATCGTTATCGCCTGGTTTGGTCGCCAGATTGCTTGGATTAGCGAATTCGGCCTACTTTGCCCGAGGCCGTAATGTCTCAGACATTCGTACCGCCATTTTTCAGGTCCTGGGCCTGGATTTAGTAAAAGCCCTGGCAATGGCAATTATTTTTAATGTTCAATTTGATACGCGTAAATGCCAAGGATTCGACGCCGAGTATTTTTGGATACGCTCATTAACAACGGCAGTATCCGCGCAAAAATTGGCAGCCGAAATTCCGCAATTGCGCGAGTTTACGCCATCGACTATTTATTCCGGCGGATTGCTGCTCAATATCGGCGTATTGGTGCTCGGCTATTTGCAGCCCGAAGAGTTGCATGAGGTTTTTGTCGAGAGCAAAAAAACTCGCTTGCCGGTGAGTGAGGGAATTTCTCGACAAATGGGGCAGAGCCATTATCAAATCGGTCATTTTTTATTGCATAAATGGCATTTGCCGGCTTTGTATCAGCTTCTATTACAAAATTATGAAAATAAGGATTTTGACGGTAAAGAACTGCCCTTGCTGATTTTATTGAGGGTTTGTGAGCGATTAAGCGCAGCCGTGATTGCCGGTGAATCGATTAATCTGCAAGAGTTTGAGCCGGAATGCCGGAAAATTAAGTTACCGTTGGAAAATATACGCGAGCTAGCCGAACAACTGGGCGAAAATCAGCCGGCTATGCAAAAACTTGCAGCCATCATGGGGAATTGATGAATCAGCACAGCGCAGACAGTCAAGATGCCAAACTAGCGGGCTTCGGCATGCAAGATTTGCTGATCGACCTCGTCAATGCGCTGTCCGCAGTTAAACAACTGTCCGAAATCGACTATCAAGTCGATGATGAAAAAGCCCTAATCAGACAGGCTTTGGCAAGTCTTATCCAATATCAAGACATGGAACGCTGCTCTTTTTTTATCGTGGATAGTGAAGGCTTATTAAGCAATGTCGCCGGTATTAGTGTTCGTGAGTTGGGCAATACTGAACCAAATGTTGATAGGCCTTTGCGCTTTAAAGTCGGGGAAGGCTTGATTGGTGCGGCTGCTGCGACCGGTGTTTTGCAACATTGTCAAAATTGTCATGAAGATAAGCGATTTGAAAAAACTGGAAACGTGAACCAATCGCCCGGCTCAATTATCAGCGTGCCGGTTTTTACCTTCAACCGCACTCTGATTGGCGTTTTAAACGTATCGCATCCGCAAGCAAATTACTTCAGCGATTGGCATATTCGTTTATTGGAAGTCTATAAAAACATTCTTGGTCAGTTGATCACCACTCGGCGCCTGGTTCAGCAAATGGAACAGCAAATTGCGTTGAGGACGGCCGAGTTGGAGAGCTTGGTCGCCGAAACCAATCAACTTAAAGATCATTTTGCCAGTATGTCCATGCATGACCAATTAACAGGCCTGCATAATCGGCGGTATTTTTACGACCAAGTCGAAGTCGTTATCGCTCATCATAAGCGCTACAAAACTAGTTTTTGTCTGCTGGTGATGGACATCGATCATTTCAAAGTAATTAATGATCGCTTCGGCCATTTGTTCGGCGATCAAGTATTAACCGGCGTGGCTAACGCGTTAAAGCGACAAGTCCGCAATACCGATATTCTGGTGCGTTTTGGTGGTGAGGAGTTTGTCGCTATTTTTACCAACACCCGTTGCGATAGCGGTAAAACATTCGCGGAACGTATTCGGCAGGAAATTAAAGCTCTGGAATGGACTATCGATAAAGAGGTGGTTAATTTGACCCTGAGTATTGGCTTGTATTGCCTGAATGGCGACTTGGTTCAATCCGAACAAACGCCGGACATCGATCAAATGATTAATTACGCCGATGCCGCCTTGTATCAAGCCAAAGCAAGTGGCCGAGATAAAACAATAGTATTCGGCGAAGCCTGCTCAGATCAGGGTTAAAGACATTCTTTGGGTTATTCGTAACCTGATTCCGTAGCTAAAATTGTGAATTTTTACACTTCGCGTAAAACGGGGGATCGTTGCGATTCTGGTACTTGGTTTTTAATTAAGCAAATACCGGAGTTTGTTCAGATTAATACAAATACCACCTCCCGGTTCCCCAATACCAATTGTAGCGATAGCCGGAATACCAGTTGTTGTAAAAAATCTGTTGCCATCGTCTCCGCCATTGGTAATCGGCTTGCTCCGATTGGCGAGCTTTTACTGCCTCTTTAAGTAAACTGCTTGCTTCTTTGTCGCCTTTGTTGGCGGTAATGGACAACCATTTTTCAGCCTCGCCCGGATCGGAGCCCATTTCACCGAGACCCGTCAGATAGACCCTACCCAAGGCTTTTTGCGCTTCGAAGTTGCCTTTCTCGGCGGATTCACGCATCCATTTGATCGATTTATAAGTATCCTGACGAACACCGTCACCTCTGAAAAAACGTAGGGCAAGGTCATAAGCGGCACGGGGGTCGTTTGTGGCCAATTCTTCAAGTGCTTTGATTCTTGCAGCGTCTTCGGCGGACATTGCCGGTTCCGGCTGAAAAGAGGCATAGTCTTTCGGGCGATCCGCACAGCCATTCTCGTCGCAAATTCTAATCGTGTCAGACTTAACTTGTTTCTCTTGATGTGTACACGCGACAAGGCCAAACGCTACGAATAATACAAATAGCGTTGACAAAAAAGGCTTTTTTGAATGCATGAGTATTTCCTTTTTCTTTTCATAAGTTTTGGTCTATTATCGCTCGAATTTTTTAGTTTGCTAGGCGTCATTAACTGAACGGCAATTTTTTGGAGTTTTTTGGATGAGCGTTAAATCAATTCGAGATTTATCATTACTGGTCTCTGTTTTTGCTTTTGCCGGCTGCGCGCAACAGCCTGGCTTGCAGACAGGTGGTAGTTCAAATTTAGTCTCTGGCTCTGCCGGCGGAGCGACCAGCGTCAACGCCAATAAGTCTTTGGAGCGCTGCGCCAGCCCATTGGGTACCTTAGCGGTCAGCGACGGCCGTTTTTCGGGAGCATCAGGTGTAACCACAGTTGATCCGTTAATCCGCTTGGCGGTACAGCAATCCAATTGTTTTATTATCACCGGTATTGGCAATATGAGCACCAGCGCCATGCTGGATAGAATCACCGACCAACAAAGAAACTCCGGAGAATATCGGTCAGGTTCAAAACAACACAAAGGCCAACGTGTTGCCGCAGACTATTTACTTGACCCGCAGATTATCGTCGCTAACGAATCGACAGGCGGACAAGGAGGCTCGATCGGGGCCGGATTAATCGGTGCCGGATTAGGTGCTGCCGGGTTAGGCGGTCTAGGCGCCATTGCCGGTGCGGTTTCGCATGCCGTGGAAACGAGAACTACCGATGTGGCACTGACACTGACCGATATTCGTTCAACCGTACAAATTGCCATTTCCCAAGGCAGTGCCACCGCGAACAATATGAGTACCTCGGGCGGCGGCGCGTTTGGCGGTTGGGGCGGACTTTTTGCCGGCGCGGCCGGGGGTAGCATAGGCATGTACAGCAGAACCCCGGAAGGCATAGCTACCGCGGCAGCCTTTTTTGATGCCTATAACAATATGGTCCAATCGCTCAGAAACTATAAAGCGCAGGAAGTACAGGGCGGTGGCGGCAGCGGTCAAGGTGGTGTTTTGCAAGTCAAGTAACAATCCGATAGCGCATCGTCTTTAAACGATGCGCTACTCCTCGTGTCGGCGCGGTCATATCCGTAAATTCTCTGTATAATCGCGCCCGCACTCTTCCGGTTTATCCGGCTCCTGTTAAATTAATCCTTCTGTATAAAATTCATGGCACTACATTGCGGAATCGTTGGGCTGCCCAACGTCGGTAAATCAACTCTGTTCAACGCGCTGACCAAAGCCACCATTGCGGCTGAAAACTATCCTTTTTGCACGATAGACCCAAACGTAGGTGTGGTGCCGGTTCCTGATCCACGAATGGATAAACTGGCGGCCATCGTCAATCCAGAACGCGTGTTACCGACCACCATTGAGTTTGTCGACATCGCCGGATTAGTGGCCGGCGCGTCGAAAGGCGAAGGCTTGGGCAACCAATTTCTCGGTAATATCCGCGAAACCGATGCCGTTGTGCATGTGGTGCGCTGTTTTGATGACGACAACGTGATTCACGTTGCCGGCAAAGTCGATCCGATCAACGATATCGAAGTCATCAATACCGAATTGGCTCTGGCCGACATGTCTTCCGTCGAAAGAGCACTGCAAAAAGCCGCAAAGGCTTCAAAGTCCGGCAACAAGGACGAGCTGGCCAGAAAGGAAGTTCTGGAACGGGTGCTGGAACATCTCAATGCCGGTGAAGCCGTGCGTACTTTGGGTTTAAGCGAAGATGAAGCCAAGCTTATCAAGGAATTGTGCCTGATCACGATCAAGCCGACGCTGTATGTTGCCAATGTTCAAGACGACGGTTTTGAGAACAATCCGATGCTGGACAAAGTCAAAGCGTTTGCCGAGAAAGAAGGCTCCAAGGTCGTCGCTGTTTGTGCGGCTATAGAAGCCGAAATCGTGCAACTTGATGAAGACGAAAAGAAAGAATTTCTCGAAGACTTGGGCTTGGAAGAGCCTGGCTTGAATAGGGTGGTACGTGCCGGCTACGAGTTGTTGAATCTATCGACTTATTTTACCGCTGGCGTCAAAGAAGTCAGAGCTTGGACGATCCCTGTCAACGCCACCGCGCCGCAAGCCGCGGGCGTGATTCACTCCGATTTCGAAAAGGGGTTCATCCGCGCCGAAGTTGTGTCTTATGCGGATTTTATAGCTTACAACGGCGAACAAGGAGCCAAAGACGCCGGTAAATGGCGGTTGGAAGGCAAGGAGTACAAAGTCCAGGATGGTGACGTGATGCACTTTCGTTTCAATGTTTGACAATGGAAAAGACGCGCCCTATAATGCGCGTCTTTTCAAAGCTGTTCCCAGTGGCGATATAGCTCAATCCGGTTAGAGCGCGGGATTCATAACCCCGAGGTTCCAGGTTCGATCCCCGGTATCGCCACCATTTAAAAACAAGGACTTAGGCTATTTGCCCAGTCCTTTTTTTATGCCTGCGTCACACTCACGTCACAGTAAGAGATAACAATTCTCGACAATCCTCAACAAATTGAGGTGTGTTAATCGATTTCAACAATTAATTCAGAAAACCAAAAAGGCAAAGGGATGTTCAATTTCAGTCAAACTGCATTAGCGTCTACTCTGGTTCTCAGCATCGGGTTTGCCGGATCGGCTAGCGCCGCTTTGTACGACAGGGGCGGTGGACTGCTGTATGACGATAGACTTAATGTAACTTGGCTCCAAGACGCCAACTACGCGAGAACAACTGTTTATAACGGTAATATTTACGGCAATATGACCTGGAACCAAGCGCAAACCTGGGCGGAAAATTTGGTCTACCATGATGATGTAAGGAATATTGATTATAGTGATTGGCGACTACCGTCGATGTTTGATAGCGGGACGCTTGGATGTAACGCTTCAAACAATGGAACTGACTGTGGTCAAAATGTCGACACCAGCACATCCGAGCTGGCTTACATGTTTCATGTTAACCTTGACCTAAAAAGTATTCTCAGTGCAACTGGTGGCTATCAAGCTGATTATGGAATTTTTGGTAATGGACATATTGGTGGTCAATTTGATGTAGGATTGGTGCATAACTTGCAGTCATCCGCGTACTGGTTTGGTAATGAATATGCTCCAATTTCCGACGGCTATGCTTGGGTCTTTTATACAAATTACGGCTCTCAATATTATCTTCAAAAATACTCCGCAGGTACTGGAGCTTATGGTGATGGCACATTTGCCTGGGCAGTCCGCGACGGCGACGTAGCAGTTGTTACCGTCCCCGAACCGAGCATTATTTGGCTATTCCTCAGCGGCTTTGGCTTGTTGGTGGTTGATCGGGCTAGAAAAGTATCGCGCTCTGCTGACTAGCAGTTTGGTTGGCGAATGGGTTCTGAAACCGTTGCCAACCAACTTTTCACGCCTCAGTAACACTGGTATTGGAATCGGTACGCTTTAGCAAATTTGGGCCACTAAGATAAACGAGTACCCCAAGGCCAGTGTAAAATTAATTGCGTATGGTGAGAGTCTCTTAGTTGATAGTCATCAGGGCCTATGCGTGGATTTTGATGCTTTTTTCTTAAGTTGTTTTAGCCCGTCAACTGTGGCCTTAAATCTACCAAGCTCTCGTTCGACGCGATCCATGTCAATATCGCAATAATGCTTGGCAAACTCATCAGGCGAGGCATGATACTGATGTGCAAGGTTTGGACTAGGTGTATCGCCTTCGACAGCGCGACGTACATTCCAATAATAGGACTCTAATTCTTTCAAATAAGGGTCGACATGATCTTTGCGATAAATAGCCATTTGGTTTAGTTTCCATGATTAATGAAGTCCTAGTTTAAATATGATAACTAACTAAGAGCAAACGGAAACCTCCACAATTATCCAATTTCCTCCTCGATATACTTACCTTGCGTTCAATGGCGATTGATCGCAGTCGGCCCGCTCTCCCCAATGATCGGGTCGGCATCTTGTCAGCTCATGAAATTGCAAGGATGCACCAGCCGGCAAGCCTTATACGGGGGCTTGCCGGCTTTTTTATGGGTAACCGATTGAGTTATGGATGGCTGAAAAGTCAGCCATCTACATGGCGGAAATCTCCATCATCTTTTTCAACCCCTTGAATTTGCTTGATGACCGGAAACTCGGTCATCCTTTCCTTTATCGAGATATAGACGCCGTTAAATCTTACGGATCCTACACGGCCCAGATTTGGACCGTCCTCTGGCGTTAAAAAATGGCCCCAACATCTTGAATTTTAAGATAACTCATTTTTGAGTTGCCTTCTCCTAAGCCATTGAATCCATGGATAAAGCAATTTTGCGTTATCGAGACAGCCTCGATTAAAACTAGGGCGCTCATCACAACCAATGCCGCGTATTTCCGCGACATTCCTAAGGCCTTGCAAATAAAGGTAACGCAAAACTTGCGTTACTGATGGGGTGCAGCTTTTGCACCCCATCGGCAGTGATACTTTATCCGCTTGAAACAGTTTTCTTGCTCCCCGATATTGGGGAGCAATCACAATTCCGACGAATTATCGGAACTCATTGGCGCTGAACCATATTTCAAGACCGATAGCGGATTTACGCTATCGCGTTCAGATGTGAAAGGGTCGGAATTAAAATCGGACCCTTTCAATGTCGCAAGGTGGTGGCGAGTTGAATACAATCAAAGGGCCTGCTTTGTACGCAACCCCTTGGAGTCGGCAATACCGACGTCATCCGTCCAATTTGGACGAATTCAATTGTTTCAATGACTTAGATCGTTTGCGTCATCACTTCCGCAGCTAATATAGGAACGGGGAAATTCCCCTTCACCTATCAAAGCCTTGTTTTGACTCAATACCCGGAATTCCGGTTATTGGCCTTGTAACTGTATCAACGCGGGATGATACAAAACCTCTCAAGCCCAGTAAATTCGCGGAACGAGCGGCATTTGATGGGCTATAAAAACGAAAGCGCGCTTTCGATTTAAGCGGATGATATTTAAGAACCGGGAATTCCAGGTATTAGCCCTGTAACTGTTTGGCTGGACCTACCGTCAAGTCGATATTGCTGCGAACGTATGCCGGCGCCTCCTGATGAAGAACGAAACCTCACCCGACAACTGCTACCGCTTTCGTTCCTTGGCCTTAGCCAACTGCTCCAGGAAGTAGGTATCGTAATTCCAGCCTGGTCGAGGTGGCGGCGGTGTGCGTGGCTTTGGCATGGTCATCATGGCGATATTTCTGGTTTTAAAGCTGATAGTTTATGCCTTGGATTGGGCGTCACTGAGGCAATGTTCCGAGGGAGATTACTGCAACTGCTTGGCGGGAGCGCTAAGCAGGTCTATGTTGCTGCGAACGTATGCCAGCGACTCCTGGAGCTGTTTAAATTGTTCAGTGAAGCCTTCCACCTTGTCCGGGTGGGTTCGTTGCATCAGGGCCTTGAGATTTTTGATAACCTGCTCCTTTTGGCCTTCATCCATGGGCTTTTCGACCAGGCCACCAAATAACAGAACGCCGTGCGCACGTCTCGCCAGCCAGCAAGCGTCATTCACTTCGCTAAGCAACTTGTTTCGTTCTACCTCGTCGGCAAGCTGCCAGTATTTGACTCGTTGAGGCAACTTATTCTGTGTGGTGTCAGTTATCTTGAGTTCGAACACAATCAAGCCAGCGGCATGAAGATCGCGCAGCGTTCGATTTATTTGGCTAATGCTCACCGGCTTTTTATCTACACCGTGCCAATCATAACCATGTTCAAGCATGTAATGTAGGTCCGAAGCGCTGTACGGTGGAGCCCCGCAATCGGCGTTCGGCTCGGACAGATATTTCAAAATGACTTGACGATTTACGGTATTTTTCATGATTCTAATTGTATCAATGCGGAATAGTACAATAACAAATGGCAGGCACAAAAAAGCCGGGGGTTTCCCGGCTCTGGATATGTGAACCCAGCTTAACTAAGTCAATGTCGTCAGGATCAGCAAAAGACTATCGGCTTAAAAGTCCTAGGCGCTAAGCAGCCTAAGCATAGGGTTTGAGGCACAGGGCCGCATTGATTGCATAGAGATATTGCTGGCATAATCGCTAAGATGGTCTGGCGCCAAGTGCGCGTAACGCAAAACCATATCGTAGCTTGACCAGCCGCCGAGTTCTTGCAGAACATTTAAGGGTGTTCCGGCTTGAACGTGCCAACTGGCCCAGGTATGCCGTAGACCGTGCCAGGTGAAGTTTTCAATATCGGCTCGTTTGAGTGCTTCCCGCCAATAATGGGTGCCTACCTTCTCGACCGGTCTGCCACGGTAAGTGAATACCCGCGTTTGGTGCTTCCCTATTTGCCCAACCAGAACGTCGATAGCATCCTGATTGAGCGGTACCCGTATCACTTTGCCGGCCTTGGCCTGGTCGGCGTGTATCCAGGCTATCTTGCGCTGCATATCGACTTGCGCCCATTCCAGGTGTGTGACATTGGATTCCCGCAAGCCGGTAGCCAGCGTAAACAGCGCCATAGCCTTCGTATGATCGGGCAGTTCTTCGATCAGCCTTGCCGCCTCTTCTTGCGTCAACCATCGCAAACGGTGATTGCCTTCCTTGAATCGGCGGATATGCGGCGTTGCATCGATCCACTTCCATTCCTTCATGGCCTTATTCAGTATCGACCGGATCAGCTCAGTGGTTCGGTTTACCCTGGTCTTGCCGGCTACCTTGAGTTTTGCCTTGATGATTTTCTCGATCAAATCTTCGTTGATGTCGTCAAGGTAAACATCATCAAGGTACGTTCTCAGCCACTTCAGGTGATACTTGTCGGTATCGATAGACCGCTTTTCGGACTCAGATACCCACTTTAAAACGGCATCTTGCCACAGATACCGCTGTTTATTGCCCAGCTTGACGACATCGCGAGTCGCGGCTTTTGCCTTGTCGGCTATTTCCTGCGCTTTTTCTTTGTCGCTGGTTCCAGTGCTGCGGTATACAACTTTTCCCTTGACGGTAAATTTATAATACCAATAGCTGCTTGTTGGTCTTTTAAAGAGCATAGTGATTCTCCTGTTTGATTGTCGGCTGATTCCCGAGGCCTGTAGGCGTACTGCGACCGCAGCCAATCCAGCAAATCGACATCAATAAAAACCCAACACTTCCCCGGTTTTGCGCCTGGTATCTCGCCGGCTTTCGCTTTCACCAATAGGGTAGTTGGGTGGATCATTAGCAGTTCAGCTGCGTCTTGAAGATTAAGTGTTTTCATGGCGCTTATGTTTACAATTGATTGAGAAAAAAAAGCCAGCAATAAGTGAAGATTACCGGCATAAAATGAAGGAACTGAGCTGCCTATCAGTCTTGCAATTTTATTTAGACCGAGAAGTCCTTGATGGTCGGGACGCTTTCTCGGTTTCGGCTTCAAGTACAGGGGCAGAACCATTGACTACCGCTGCAGCTCGGTATCGCTTCAATTCGGCGTCGATTCCTGCGGCTTGTTCGACAGTGATTTCGGCAAAGTTGATTAGCTTGGCCAAGATGGCAACTTCCGGGCAGGCCTCAGCGGGGTTGGCAGCATAAGTTAGTTTTGCCTCCGGCTGGTTTGACTCTGACTGGTCATACTCACCGTCTTGATACGCCTCGGTGATGGCCCGAATATCCGTCATTTCACACAGGGCGTAGAACAGATCTTGATCGGTGTTGTCGCCATTCATCAGGCGCTGTAATGCCAGTTCAAGCACACCGCTCGCGCGCTCGGCAGATTGCATAATCACATCTATCACGGTCTGGCCGGTGCAGATGGGTTTTACAAAAGTCGCGGCGCTCATATTGCTAACCTCTTACGACCGCGTTTCTTTTCAGCTTTTGTGGTTTCATCAGTCAAGTTGTATTCTTCGAGAAGCCAATTCTCGATCACCGCAACCGGCCACACATGCTTAGGCACTTTGCTCGAAGGCGGTGGCACCTTGCCATCTTTGATCATTTGGTCAAGAGTTCGCAGGCTTATTGAAATTGCATTTGCAAACTCTTGTCTATCTAGCGCTAATTTGTTGTTATTCATGCCTCACCGCCTTTTTGTGCGCTGGTATCCTGCGGGTTATCTATGCCAGTCTTGACGTATCGTTCAGGGTGAATTAACCGATCTGTCGCGCTTGCGCATATTCCCGCCACGCCGACTACCGCATATGCCTGATTTGAGAGACAAAACAGCAAATCCCTAAAATCATCA
>NZ_PIZT01000013.1:0-77070 GCF_002834115.1 Methylomonas sp. Kb3
GCCCAGCAAGTCCAGAAGGCGGAGTACGAGACCAACTTAAGAACCTGTCTTGGCAGTTACCCGGCTCTTTGTAATCATGCCCTGCTCAGCACGGAACAAGTCCAGAAGGCGGAGGAGTACGGGAAAAGTGCCATCACAGGAATACACGATGCATCGCCTTCAAAGTATAGCTCTACCGTTCCGGTTACTAAGATACAAAACCAGCCTTATTTGGCACCTAGCTATACACCACAACAACCACACCCGTCCGATGCTCCGCTTTGCGCAGAAAACGGGTCTTGTTATGGCGACATTAGTCCCATTACCGGACTGCCAAAGACCGTCAACGTACATGGATATTTTCGTAGAGATGGAACGTATGTTAGAGGGCACTATAGAAGCCACAGATAGACGCTTCAACACCTAATTGTAGGGACTTGCAATCGAAAACGAGCTAATCAGCAATCAGCAATCAGCAATCAGCAATCAGCACAATTTTTGACCGGAATTAAATGGTGTTCAAACCGACATTATCTGCAACTGAACCTAATAACGTTGCCGCCGACCGGCAATCATCCAGCGCAAACCTGAATTATTTGAAACTGAAATTATGTCACTGGCCATCAGCGGCAGCCGGCCATTTTCTGTCATCCACTTGTTTCAGCTCGATGTCTTCTGAAAGCCGGAAACCCGCCGTTCTATTCAAAAATTGAGCTGTAGGGATAACAGCGCAATTATCATGTCGTATACGAAAACTCGTCGAAACTGGCTAAAATTGAATCAGCCAATGACACGGCATCAATTCCGCTTTGGTTGATAAGCTTATCGATCTATTCTTTTGCACCCGTTCGGAGCGTCTGCATGCACATCAAAACCGCTGGATATTGGCTAACTGCCAGCATCCTGGCTCTGGCCGTTCAAACACCCGTTTCAGCCCATCCCGGCGGTGTCAATAGTGAAGGCTGCCATACCAATCGCAAAACCGGCGAATATCACTGCCATCCCGAGCGAGCAACAAGAGCGCCAGCAACATCGAAACCGATCGCCCAACCGAATTTACCGAAAGTCGTACCAACACCAACACCCACCGAATCGATAGCGACGGCAGATCACATTCTCAAACTGGATTACCAGGGTTTTACTGTCTGGCTGGATTGCTCGAAACGCGGTCCGATTAAGTTTCGGTACACAGCTCAAAGGGATTCCGGCAATTTTACACGGTACCCGGATTTCTTCCTTGATCCCAATGTGCCCGCAGAATGCCAGCAAACATCAGCCAAAGCCTATGGCCACGGCTATGACCGGGGGCATCAAGTACCGGCGAACCATCTAGATTATTCAGACGAGGCCATCAAGCAAACCAATTTTATGACCAACATCCTGCCGCAAACACAGCAGATGAACAGGGGTGCTTGGGAACGCACCGAGGAAATTATCGAATGTTACCGTGACATCGACGAGCTCCTGGTCATCGGCGGCGTGATCTGGGGCAACAATCCAGCGGATGACTATTTCGTCAAATCGCATGGCGTCAAAACGCCGGATGCGTTTTGGAAGGTTGTGATTCGTGGTGCCGGCCAAGACGAACGGGCTATCGCTTGGATCGTCCCGAACAGCACCGATGCCACGAAGAAAAATCTGGATCGCTATTTGGTCAGTGTGGACGAAATCGAGCGGGTGATCGGCGAAACCATTCCGGTCGCGGATTACGCCAAGCATGATAAACCTAGTGCATCCTGGGTCATTCCGCGCGGATGTAACAAGGGGTAAAATGGATTATTTGGAGGACATCATAAAAGGACGTGTCCATGAATAAAAAAGCAATTCTGCTGCTGGGCATGCTCGCCGTTTCGGCCATTCAAGTACCTGACGCATTTTCAAAAGAGCGAGCGCCCTCAATCAGCATTCAGGCTGATGACCTGAACGAGAACGATTTAGTGGAGCACCGCCACTACACGAATAGAAGTGGAAAGGCAGTCCATTCTCCGGCGCATTCAAAGACAGGCGCCATTCCTGGAGGTGCAAGCGCCCAATGCCGCGACGGCAGTTATTCTTTTAGCCAACACCGCCGGGGTACATGCTCACACCACGGCGGAGTCTCGCAGTGGCTTCACTAGTCGCTTAGGGAGGCTGGATCGACTCGTTCAAAAAATGAATGCGCACTACCGGCCGATTGTGTTGAAAAAGTCCCTTTTGTGAAAAATGCGGTATTTATTGAAAATATTTAGCTATAAAAAAAGATTGTTACAAGATTTACTGGCGGCAAAATTACCCCAAACCGACTTTTTCAACAAAATCGGCCAATAGCCGCCGACCGGGGTAACTAGCCAGTTTCAGTAATTAAGGCATCCTGTACACTGGTCGACTGTCCGGTATTCGGCGAGCAAATTGACTTTATCACTGAGTCACTACGGCCTTTTTCGGATGCCCGGAACTGCATATTGGATGACGCGTCAATCTCTAAAGCTGTCATTTGTAACAATTCGCATAAAAAGATGTAGGGGCTGAAAATTTACACATCATTTCAATCTATATCCCCCTTCTAGTGTCACGGAAATGCCTTGCGCAAGCAGGTAGAGTTCATGCTTACTGCAAAAGTTGCCTTTGCCGATGGCTATGGCAGCTAAAAAATTCACACATCGATGCACCCTCACCAAATACTTCGATAGCATTGGAGGTAGCTTGTTGGGTATCGAATTCGCGTGTTCTAATGACTTTTGTATTGGTATAATCCGTTTGGTACAAAATAAGTCGATGAATATCACTAAGTCAATAGCTAGTCGGTTTGCACGAGATGCGAACTCTGATGCAATGAAACCAGCTGAAGTAACAGTGTTCAAAATTCCCAATATAAAAAATCTTGTTTAATTATTTCCATCATCCGCCTATCTGTGCCATTGACAGATGATTTTTTGAAAAATGAACTTTTTGCTGAGTCCGGTGTTGCGATTCAAACCCGTCTTTTGCTCTTTTGGCTACAGCATCTCTAATTGCCGTTTTTATTTCTTTATCACTTTTTCCTGAGCGCAGCATGTCTTTTAAATTAACGGCTCCATGATCATAGAGACAGGTTTTGAATGTACCGTCGGGAGTTATCCTTAAACGGCTGCATGTAGAACAGAACGTTCTAGAGTGACCGGCGATGATTCCAATTTCCCCCCTAAATCCCGGGATATCAAAAAGCCTGGCAGTGGAACGCATTTGAGGATGTTCGACCATTTCGGGGAAAAATTTCTGCAACGTGCCAATAATTTCATCTGCAGAATAAATTTCGCCTGAAAAGCCTCCGCCATTAAATGACATTTGTTCAATAAAACGGACTTCGACTTTGTATTTATTGGCCAACATCGCAAAATCAACAATTTCATTGTCATTGACGCCTTTGAGAACTACCATGTTCAATTTAATATTCAGGTCTGTTAGTAAAATCTTATCGATGCTATTCCGCACCCGTTCAAAATCATCACGGCGGGTAATTTTATAAAAAACGTCTGGCTTTAACGAATCAAGACTGATGTTAACGCTACCTATTTTTATTTTTTGAAACAATTCAATCGTGTTTTCTATAAAATAAGCATTCGTCGTTAAATTGATTGTTTCTAGTTTTTCATATTGATTAATTTTGGTTAAAAAATCAGGTAGCCCTTTACGAACAAAAGGCTCGCCACCGGTAATGCGCACTTTGGTTATACCTAAATCCAGAAATAGTCCAAGCAGGTGTTCCATTTCCTGAAAACGCATAATATTATCCCGAGCTTTAAGATCGATCCCTTCCTTAGGCATGCAATAGGTACAACGGAAATTGCAGCGATCAGTTACGGCGAGGCGCAAGTAATTTAAATGACGTCCCTGGGGATCAATCAGATTGGAAGCTGTTGAATTTTTTGGATGTGTTGTATGTAAATAATTCACGCTCGTGACACTCCTTTCAAAGCACGGGCTCTCTCAATATGTCGACTAAACCTTGGCTGTAACATAGATAATGATTTAATCTGTCCCCAACTATTGGTTACCGTTTCAAGAAAGAGCAGCTGTATTTAGACCCCCGAAGATTTCAAACCTCGTAGATCTAGCTCTAACACTTTTGTCAATTCTTAAGTTGGTAGCCTCAATATTGAAAATAAGAAAAGAGCATCCTTGCTCTTAAAGAGGCGCTTTACTACGCCTGATTAACTTGTGTGTTACAAATGTATAAAGCTCTGCTTACTTATCAAATTGAAAGGAATAACCCGCATTTCAATTAGTTAAGCAAGTAACTTTTCTACGTTTTCAGCCCATCCGGAATAACCGATGGTAGGCAAGACCGACGCTCCTGTTTCACGCGCGGTGTCCGCATCAACATCTATACCGACCCCATTGACAAACCGGTTCATAAAATTAACTACGCAACAGATACCAACCACATCCATAAAGGCTTGCTCATTCCAGCCTGCCGCATAGATGGCATTAACATCGTCCTTAGTCACTTGTGTTGGCGTTTGGGTGAGTTTTTTGACATAGCTAAATATCGGTTTGAGCTTTGCATTTTGGGTATCAAGATCAATCTCCATATTACCGATTGCCGATTCATCAATTCCGAGCGCCGTAGCTGCAGGGGCGTGTGAGTGAAAACAAAACTGGCAGGCATTCAATGCGGAAATATAGGTAAAGATAAGTTCGCGTTCGCCGTCAGACAACTGCGATTCTTTCCGCATGATGTCGTCGATCAGGCGGAGAATTAAACTACCTCTTTCAGGGTATAAGTTCATTACGTCGGGAAGATTTGTAACACCTGGGCTGGAAAGTAAAAAAGACATGATTTTCTCCTGTTACTGCTCATAAAGAAAGTATTGTCACTCGCCAGCATATTGACATTCTGGGTGTCTGAAAAAAGATTTCACGACATCGGGGAGTTTCTGTAAGCGATGCATGGCCGATTGGACGAGTTTCTTTAATTCGATTTTATTGTCCGGCATTTGCTTGGCGACGCGCGGCTTGATATACCCCCAGACCTGTTCATCGGGATTGAGCTGTGGCGCATACGGTGGCAGAAAAACCAACTGCAACCGGCCCTGCTGTTGCTCCACAAACGTTTTAACGCTCTTGGCCTTGTGAATCGGATGCCCGTCGACGACCAGCATGATCGGCTGTTCGGCGCCGCGCAGCAGACGTTTCAGAAATTCGATAAACACCTCGGCGGTGACGTTGCCTTCTTGCACCATGAAGCGAAAATCGCCTCGCGCGCTGACCGCAGAGATCAGATTCAAACCGTATCGTCGCCCGGTCGTCTTCACGGTCGGCGTCCGACCGACCGGCGCCCAAGTGGTGCCGGCATGAAAGTCAGAACGTACACCGGCTTCGTCGGCAAAATAAATCACCGCACCGGTGCGTTTGGCTTCAGCTTTCAAGGCCGGAAACTCGTCAGTCTGCCATTTTTCCACCAACACCGGATCCTGCTGCCAAGCCCGATACAAGGGTTTTTGCGGCGTAAAACCCAGCAACCGCATGATTCGCCCCACGCTTGGCGCGGTCAGGCGTTTGCCAAACTGGCGATAGATGACTTCCCCGATTAGCGACAAGGTCCACAAGCCAAACTCCAACTTCATTTGCCAGGGCGTTTTGTCCCGCACGGTCTCGGCGATCCAGCGCATTTCGTCGGGCGTCACCAGCGGTGGGCGTCCGGTAATCTTTTTGGCCAGCAGGGCATTTTGACCGCCCGTTGCAAAATCGGACAACCAACGAAACACCGTGCGAATGTTGACACCCATCGCTGCCGCCACACTGGCCACCGTCTGCCCATTTTTCACAGCCTTGACCGCCTGCTGCCGCATCACTTGCAGAGTATGGTGATCAATTTCTCGGCCGTCTGAATCTCGTTTACATTTCATGAGGATATTATCCCATGAATATGGCTTAACTTATTTTAAGAGCAGTAATGATGGCCTACGAAGCCATGTAGTGGCATTAATTTAAATGTTTAAGCTATATAGCTCGTTCCTTCTGTTCCATCCTCCACTTTATAGACTTTGCAAGCTAGCCCTCTGAGTTGGAAGTTGCCTTGTTCCTTGTCACAGTATTCGTCAGAGTCATGGAGAATGACCGCATCCGCTGATTTCCAAAGACTTGATAACGCGGCTTCTAGTTCTTCACTTCCTGTTGTTTCTGGGTACCACCAACCATGAGGCACTCTGACTACGTTAGGGTGTGTGTCGTTACTAAGCCACGATCTGAGTTTTATTCTCTTTCCGCTAGTTGATTCCACCCATGCCCAATCCCCGTCCGAGAGATCTAAATCGTAAGCCGTATCCGGATGAATTTGCATACGCGGGTCCGGCTCACGGCTACGCAACTCTTTTATTGACCGGCCGAGCCCAAAACTGTGAAACCAATAGTTTTCGCGCATACCGGTGAAAAAAGTCAACGGATGAGTCTTCGCTAACTCCGGTTTCCTCACATGGCTTTCCGGTGGTTCAATCCAACTTGGCAACGGATCATAGCCTAGCTCTTCGAAGATGCTTGAATAGAGCTCAACTTTCCCGCTAGGTGTCCCAAAGCCGGTTTTTTCATACTTCTTGAAAGTTATTTCAGGTGCAGAAGCCCGATCTTGGGTTGATAATTTTTCCCACGTTAAACCCGCAGGCTTTAACCGTTCATCGTAGGCATCTTCCATAGTAGATGGCCAATCCTTCTCTTGCCCCAGACGAACACCAAGCTCGCGCCATAACATCCAGTCGTGCAGGCATTCTTCAGGCGCTTGGACCGATTGTTGTCCACCCTGATATACTGGAATCCAATCCCAGTAATTAAACAGGTTTGGCCTTTCAAGCCAATGAGTAGCGGGCAGAATATAATCGGCGATTTGAGCCGTGGGCGACTTTATAAGATCCATTACCACTAGCAGATCCAGACTCATCAAACCTTCGTATATGTGAGTGGTGTTGGGATAACTGTTTAAGGTGTTGTTGCATTGCGATATAAGTGCCCTCAAGCGATATGGTTTGCCCGTTTTCATTGCCTCCCACATGCTTGCAGGGTGCGCCATCGCGCCACCAGATACCTGGTTTGAGTATTTCTTTCCCCAAACCTTTTCCATTGCCGGGCCGGTCTTTTCGAGTGTTTCCCAACTCAAGAGCTTAAAACGATCTATACCGAGCATTTTCTTTCTCTGCTCCACCGGTAACCTATCATTGAGCTCGAATTCATCATCCGATAAAATTTCCGGATGATAGCCCATCAGCAGTTCGCCTCCGGGCACATCCAGATTGCCGGTGATAGATCTCAATATGGTTAAGGCGCGTAAAGTCTGGGTGCTATTGGCATGGTGATCCGGTACGGCGCCCCAGGGGATCACCGCTGGGCCATTCGTGGCATACATTCGGGCAGCCTCGCGAATCTTATCCGCTGGTGCGCCGGTGATTTCTGACGCCCACTCTGGACTGTATTCCTTCACTCTTTCAGCGAGTTGTTCAAAACCAACTGTCCACTTTTCTACAAATTCTTTGTCATACAGATCTTCTTCGATGATCACATTGATCCAGGCCAATAAATAGGCGCTATCCGTAGCAGGCTTAATCTGCAGAAAAATGTCTGCTTGATCACTGTAACTATTCCGGCGTGGATCTGTGACGATCAATTTTGCGCCTCTATCCAAGGCATCTTTAATCCACAGATACTCAGCCGTCCATCTTTGGGGCCCCGGAGCATGGCCTAAAAGTACGATGCATTTGGTATTGTGAAAGTCTGGAAACTGCCAAAAGCCGTAAGTCGCTTTACTGGGCACTGTGGAATTGGCTAAACATACGTATCCTGTCCAAGTCCAGTTCGGACTCCCCAGTAGATTCATAAATCTTCGTGATGCTGCGCCGGCGTTAGAACTCCAACCATAAGTGCTGCCGATTGTTTCCGGACCGTCTTCTGCTATCAATTGCTTCATCTTATCGGCAATCTCATCTAAAGCTTGCTTTGTGCTAATTTGTTCCCATTGGCCCGATCCGCGATCACCGACTCTTTTCAGTGCGTGTGTTAATCGGTCTGGGTGAGTAATGTATTTATTTGCATTTGCTCCCTTTACGCAGATGGAATTCGGCGTTAGTGGGTGATCTGGATTTTTTTTGATCGATTTCACCAGACCGTCTTCAACAGTGACAAGAAGTCCGCAATTGATATCGCAGGTACTGCAGATGGCCCATTTAGTTTCTTTGCTCATTATTAGTATCTCAAAATTAATTTTTCAGATTAACAATATTATTCAACTAGAATTAGATAATGGCACTAATTCACAGTGTATCTATAACGGACGAATCAATATCGATTTAGTCATACTGCATTACTATGGAATAATGGAAACAACCTATATATAAGACGAGCTACAGTTAAATGCATCGTTAGAATAACTAATCTACCGTATATAATTATTAACCGGCATTACCATATCTGTCGCATAATGCTATATTGGGGATGTCAACTTGTAAAATACAGATTATCTATGCTTAAATAGGCTAAAGCTATTTATTAGATGACGGTGTAGCGGACCTGTTGGTTTTATCTTCGTGACAAAGAGTTTTATAACTTTGAAAAAGGCATATGAAACAGAAGTTTATATACTCTTCTTTCGCTGAGATTGGCTGAGCGGGCTGTTGATTTTATCCATTGTGCAATCGGCATTTATCTGATGAGTCGACGAAGGGATAATTTTTAAGCTATTGTTACGTATGTAAAAAAATATATTTCAAGAAAATTGAACGAATTTAAACCATCCGCCATGCTAACTGCTGGCGTTGGTCGATATTCTGCTAACCACCATGGATGACGATACGTCGCCCTCTATTTCCCCCCGTTCGGGACCCCATTCCGCCTGGGTACCTTCTCCGCGCTAGTGTGCATACAGTTCTTCCGAATAGAATACAGATAGTAGGTTTGGAACCGCGCTAGAAAGTAGAAGTGGGCAAATACCCAGCGAGATCGGTTTGGTTAGTACGAGTCCTGCAGCATCCCATCCCGCAAATGTCATTCTGCATGTTCGATAGGAATGTTTATGAGATAGGGGTTTGGTTTTAACTTTCAGGAAATAAAACTAGCTATTTTTTTATCTAAAAGTCTACCGGCGTTGGTGGCGCTTATCGTTGAATACTGTAGTGGTCAACTTTTTTCGGACACACAAAAAGGTTGTTGATCTGCCATTTTCATTTCATAGCTATTGGATGGCAGGGATGCCAATGACAAAGGCAAGCGCCGACTGTTGTAGAAATTGACGATATAGCCCAGTCACATCGCGGCTGGCCTCGCTGGCGACGCCATGATGGGCCTAATCCCGGTATTCATCTCTGGTGTACTGGCTGCCCCGGCGGGATGTACGATCAACCCAACTGGCGGTCACCGCTGAGCAATAGCCATAAGCAAGGCAGTGTATACCAGCTCTGCCGGCATGCTGATTGTCTAATTCCAGCTGTCGAATCCGATGCTGGTCAGGCGTTACCGGCTAGCAGATGACGGATTGACCCAATTGCTCGGCCTGCACCAGCTTCCGCCAGCGACGCACCGCCGTTTGGCCCAACTTGAGCTCCTGGCAAACCCGCATAACCGTGAGCCCCTGCTCCCGGATCATCTGCACTACTTGCAGCTTGACCCCGCATCAAAACTTCGTCGTTTTTGTTTCATTCTTTTCACCTCAATGGTTGATAGTTTATCAACTTCTTAGGGTGTCCATTTTATTAGGCCACTACATACCAATGTTTCAAACTTTAGCGATGTTTTAGTGGTGGTAAAGTTGAAAAACCTCCAAAAACAAACGCGGTCACCGGGGAATAGCGAATTTCTAGCAATCAAAATTACACTATTTTGAATAGGATATTCCTATTCAATTATAGAAAATAGGTATTTTACTAGTGACAAAAAAAGCGGTTTTATATGGCTAACCTTTTAGAGAGCCATACGACAAACCTATTAGTTCAACAAATTTATTTGCAATTTCCCCGGTGCCCACCGAAATGAAAATTTTTACATGCTTAATAGACGCTACGCCCTACCGGCCGCAAAAAGGGCGGATAAAACACCTTTTATGGATTCCTTGATCAAATCCAAGGCCAATCAAATAGCAGAGTTTTTCAGAATGTGTTCAAAGCAGGGGAGTAAGTTGATGAAAGCTAGTTTTAAAAAACACTTGCCAACATACAGTATTAAAAGCCACGGGTTAAAGTTAGCGTTGATCCTTACTATGGTGGGGCTGATACCGACAAATGCCAATGCACATCGTGGTGCAGCCGACGAAGTCGATGCCTGCAAAACTCGGCTGGGTTTTGAGCAAGTGCATTTAACAGCCTATACACCGACTCTGTCAGGCGACAGGGAATATTGCAATATCATCCCTGGAGTCGGCCCTACCAAACTGGTGTTCGATTACGAAGGTAAAAGCATGCGTAATCTCAGCGTTGAATTTGAGATTACTAAAGAGCCCGAAGGTACAAGGGTTTTTTATCAGGAACCACAAAAAGTTAAAACCGGTACGATGAATGGTTCGGTGGACTTCAGCCAATATGGTGCAGGGCACTATTTGGCGCATATTGCAATAGTAGACAAGGACAAGCACCTAGATTCACACATACCGTTCTCTGTAGGCTTGGAGTCGCTGCCAGGGAAGAGTTACATGCATCTGTTTGTGATTACCGGCAGTTTGTGCTTATTGATCTATGGATTATTTAGGTTGGGACAGCACGATACGACCAGTAACCTCCAAGACACTTAATCGCTAAAGCGGTTTAACTCAATCTGACAAATATGAGAATCACGACTATGAATATCCATCAGTTAAAGTCTTTTCTACCTGAGAGAGATAAATGGCGGAGGGTGTTATTCGGATTACCCGTCGTAGCGGTGATTTTCTTGTTGTGGCTGGATCATCGTGGTACTTCCGTAGAACTGGGGCGGGCTAGCTATCGCCCCCAAATAAATCAGGACCGCTGCCAAACTGATCAGCTTAGCGGTGATTCGGGCATTAGTTACGGCGAATCGACAGAAAACGGCATTAAATATAACGTCCTGACCCCACTGAATTATGATTCTTCTATTTCTCACCCATTATTATTGGTATTTTCCCCAGCGGGTTCGAATCGCGCCAAAACAGAGAAGACGACGGGATTGACCTTACCTGCCACACGCGCAGGCTTCATTGTAGCCTATGTCGATCATCCGGAGTTATCGCCGAGCACCACTGTAGAATTAGGGACGATTCCACATTTGATGGCCAAAAAATGGTGTATTGATGAAAAGCAGGTTTATATCACTGGGCATTCCGATGGGGGCACTTCTGCGATGGCGCTAGCGTTTATGACCGGAACAAGTCACATTCCTCGTGCGATTGCACCTAGCGCCGCCGGTGTTAACTACGAGGATTTACGTGACCGTAAATGTCCGAAGCCCATATCGGTGATGATCATGCATAGCAGCAAGGATCGGCTGTTTCCTGGTTATGGACAGCAATCGTCTGGTTGGTGGGCCTCGTGTAATAAATGCGATCCGATTCCGGATAAACTGGATAATGGTTGTGTTGCCTATACCGGATGTGCAAATGGTGTAAAAACCTTATATTGCGAAGGTGATCAACCACATTCACAGTGGCCTAGGCATGGCAGCCAAATTACTGAGTTTTTTGCAGCTTCTGAACACCTTGTTGGAATTGATCAATTAAAAGACCTGGTTATAGGTAAATAACTAAAAGTTATAAAAGATGTATATCGAGTGCCATTACATATTTTTTTTCATGTACGATGACATACCACTTAGTTAAATTCTTTAACCAAGATGGATAGTTAGCTCTATCAGTTACTTTATGACCAGCAGTATAAGTTCAGAGATATAAATTCTCCGCCAAAGGGGAATGGATGGAATTAATCCTTCGGGTTTTGCTAGTGAAGCTAAGCATCCATCTTGTTTTCTATTGCAATGCATGCTCGTCAATTGAAAACACACGTATTCGCCGAGCGTTTTATGCGTCTTGTCTATTTATGGAAATATATAAAGGTAATAAATTCAATATTAGAAGCAGTTTACAGACCTTCATCATCAATAATACCAGTACATCTGATGCGCGTGTGCTGGGTTTGGGAGCTCATAGCCCAAGCATTTTCTTACCTCTAAGAGAAGAATTTACAACTTGCTCTTTCGCCTAATGGCGAATAGTTGATGAGGGTCTTTTTTAAAGATGCGTTTAGCGATTTATTAAAAATTATTTTCCGTTTTGTAAGACAAATCTTAATACATAATACTCAAAAGTTTCACTATTTTTATAAATTTAGCAATCAGAAATAGATGTAGCTATGCAGCAAGAAAAATTGACTCATGCACAGGAAACTTTGCTTAAGAGATGTGAAAGGCATTGGACGATTCTGCCGGTTGGAAGCACAAATAAAACATTGTCGGTACTTATAAAGAAAAATTACGTTGAAACAAGAATATTAAAACATGCTATACCTGAATATTGTAGGTGGGAATGGAGGATAGCGGAGTAATAGTTATAATATATAACGCCTAAGCCTAGTTTTATTTCTGTGGTTTCTTAGAGTGTACGATAATCGGATCTGCAGCCAGAATTTTCGAGACGCTTCACAACATATAAAAAATATGCGGATGTTAGTGAGCAGCATGTCATCATTGTTAGTTGCGGCTTGCTGGTAGAACATACGGTTAAGGTCAAATCCCGTGATTTGTGAAATCGGGCACATTAACGTGATTTGGAGCACCCATGTGTGACTTCTGCGGGTCGAAACTGGTTAGTGGTTTAGGTGTTAAATTATTTACTTGTCCAGGCTGAATTAAATGCCTGCTCTAGGCTTTAGTTCAAATGCAGGCTTATCATGGAAATGCAGCAAATTCGTTATTTCTTAGCTATTTGTGATAAAAGCAGTTTTACACGTGCGGCAGAATCAGTATATGTCTCTCAGCCGTCTTTAACGCAAGCAATAAAAAAACTGGAAGATGAATTAGGTGGTGAATTATTTACTCGGGATCGATCTGGTTGCAGTTTGACAGCGTTAGGGCGTCTGATCGAACCGAATTTGCGGAACATTTTTCGAGAAAGCCAGGCGATTAAGGCTGACGCTATCCGTTTCACCCGGCAGAACACTGTGCCTTTGCGGATAGGTCTTATGTTAACTATTAGCTCGCAACGATTAAGTCCAATTTTAGCCGATTTTCAGCAAGAATTTCCCCTAATAGAAGTGGAGTTGATAGTCGATTGTGAGACTAATTTGCTGAAACAACTGTCTCTTGGCGGCTTAGATTTATTTATTAGCTCGCCAAGGGATTTAACTGATGGCTTTTATCAGTTTATGCCGTTGTATGAGGAACGCTATGTGGTGGCATTTAATGATAAGCACCGCTTTAAGCAATTTGAAACTATAGAATTAAGCGCCATTCAAAACGAGCCATTTCTGGATCGATTGAATTGCGAATTACGCGAAAAATTAAAAAGCGTATGTTTGGATAGGCAAATTGACCTGCGTCCGGCTTATCGCAGTAATAGTGAAGAATGGATACTCAATATGGTGCACGCAGGTATAGGCGTAAGCTTAATGCCGGAATTCACTATACCTAAAGAAGCAGGGAATATAAGTTTCCGTTACCTAGCAGACCCGGAAATCCGTCGTACTATTTATGCCATCTTTCCCCAGCAACTGGCGGCTAAACCGGAAGTAAAGAATCTGCTGGACAAATTACAAATGGATTTGTAGTGAATTTTCCGTCACTGCGATACCGGGTATCGGGCGGCCGTAGTGAACAAGACGCAGCCGAAGGCAATAGAGGGTGGGTGTTCCCGGGAGTTATGTTTTAGCTAGTGAGGCACCGCCAAACGAAAGGGGCGGAAACAGCAAGCCAAACCTAATGCTAGCACGCCTCATCTCGACTCTACCGATTAGTTGAGGTCGCCATTGGCTGCTTCGTAGCTCTCCAATTTGATAAATCTTCAGTGGGCTGACTGGCCGGATTGGAGAAACGCGAATGGCAGGAAGGGGTCGGTTTTACCCCTTCAATCCTGACAGAGCAAGTCCGGCCATTATGCGACATTCAAAGACTTTAGCGTATGGCAATAGTAAAACCGAAACCGAAACCGAAACCGGTCATTTAACGGCAACCACCACCGGCTTGCGCCTTTGGCGCGTCCGGTCGATGGTTTTTGTTACAAATTATTTTACATGTAGAGCTTGAAGAGCTTTTTCCGATAAAGATAAAGTCACAATATCTCGATTTTTATGATGCATCTTATGGAAAACCTCACTAAACATCACCGACAATGATGATACGTATAGCTTGACTATCTTCAGATACTTTTTGCTAGCTGTTAAAACTCTAGCTCTATCTATAGCAGGAAATTCACCCAATGCACTAATGCGCTGCATATCCTGTTCTGTTCCAGTATGTACTGATGAACACAAGTTCACATAAAGCTCATTTAGCTTTATGTGAGTATCCCGACCTATCCCCTTTGAGAAAAATGAGGTTGCTCCTGATATCTCAAAGACTTCATATACATTCTTTACTTGATGAAGCCCCTCGTTATCGAGACTACCGTGTGCCTTGACGAAATTTTCAATACTGCTTCTTAAGACCTGTTCAGCGGCTTTATAACAACCGTTGAGTATCAAGAAAAAAGAACTCCCTAATTCTGAAAATGACTCAGTCAAATACGACCAGAATATTTTAGTTTGGACTTCTTTCTGGGCTTTACTAAACGGTGTTACTGGCTGCGCACCCTGATGTTCTAGCTCTGCCATTATCACGAGCGCAGCATAATACCCTTTATGCATCGGCTTAATGGCACTATCAAAATCACCGTCACTGTATGCATCTTTGAGCGTATAACTATTTATGAACTCTACTAAGTTAGAATAGTCATCCTTTAAAGCGCGAGACATTGCTAATCCTTTGTTAAAGTTTGAATCATTTCATTCCAACTAAAAGAATCATCCTTCTTTTTCTTAGCAAGAATCTCTTTTCCTTTTTCGTCATTCACAAGTAATGATAAAGCTCCAACTAGATTCCCGAGCTCCTTTTCATTCAATTTATTTGTTTCGCAGACGATGTGGCCAATGATTTCATATTTGGATTTCTTGTGATGCCTTGGTATTTCTAGTTTCAATACAGTACTTGCAAATTCCGCGATATCATCGTTAGTTCTAAATAAAGAATCATCGAGAAATAAAGAAGGCAAAACCCCGGTCAAGAACTGAATATTCGGGTTCTTTGACTCATAGCTACCAACAGCTTTCCTTAGTTCAGAGGTTTCCCCCAAAGATTCATCGATAAGTAGCGATGCTTTTTTTAGGTCAATCTTAGAGTAAGTGTCCATCAGCCACGAAAACTCTTCGAGAAAACGTTTTAGTTTTAGTATTTCTTGCTTCGACAGCATTTTCGCACCCTTACTTTAGCTTTCCAATCCGATTCTATCGAGGAATTCAACAACAATTTTAGACAATGCAAGTTTTAGCTCACGATCGTTAGTATCTAAGATCAAACCTTGTTCACCTTGCTGTCTAGCCACTTCTGTTCTTTTTAACAGATGCTGGGCATATCGTTTACCTTTCCAGTAGTTGTTATTGTCAATAAAATGCTTTGCTCCTTTAAACACCTTGGTGTTTTCTTCGGCTATGGTTAACACTACGCCAGCACAGGACAATTTAAGCCCATAGTTTTTGGTCACACGGGAAATTACTGAGCGTAACAAATCAATACCCGTAGCAGACAATGGCTCAGGTTTGACTGGTACTAAATAATAGTCTGACGCAATAAGCGCTGACGACATCCACGCTGACGGTGTCGGCGGCGTGTCAATAATGACCACATCATATTCAAACTTTTCTTTAAGGTGCTCTATATAGATTTTTAATCTATTTTCCCTGCCTTGACCACCTGTCATGTCTAAGCGATAAAGCTCTAGTGCCCCCGGAAGTAAGTCGAAATTATCTTTTATCTTTAAAGGCTCTATCTCTTCTACTGATAACGGCTCTTTTGTATCCGCCCCAGCCACGACGCCAACAACAGGCCGAGGTGAATCATCAAATATATCAACGACAGTATGACGCTGATTATCCAAATGTTCCTTATAATCCTCACCGGAAACCACGCATTGCGTTGCGTTAAATTGTGGATCGATATCAACAACAAGAACACGCATATCATGTCGAGTGGCAAGGCAGTCTGCTACATTAACTGCCATTGTGGTCTTTGCCACTCCGCCTTTCATATTAACGAAACTGACAGACTTCATCTTCTATCCTTTAATAAATACCAAAAAATTTCAATAGCTAACCACAAACTATGCGGCGCGCCGAGGCGCGTCTGAGTGAGCGAAGCGAACGCCAAGAGTGACTGGTTAGCTTTTGACACCAAAATAGATGCCATTTTCAAATTCCTTTCTCATAAAGAGTATTTCTGTTCGAATCGGCTTTGGAGAGGCCGAAAAAATGATTAGCCCGAAAAACTCACCTGCATCAAGGTAAGGTAATAGACGAGCTTCATTTACTAGGGATGCTTTTGACTTGACCGTTTGACCCGGTTCAACAGTTAGCCGGTACATGCCATCCGGAAGTGAAAGCCGGATTAGCCCCGAAGAAACCTGCCTATTCATCGCGGGGGTTTCTGGTGCACTTAGATAGAATTCAGCTAGTTCCCCAACCTTGAGTGTCTCGGGCAGTTGGTTTTCTATAACTATCTGAAATTCGCCCAGCGACTTTGGTTTAGAGGCAATAGTAGTCGCCAAATTGTATGCAGGGATAACAAGTACTGTTACTAAAGCAATGACAATCAGTTTCCAATGGTTTTTGCCATGTACTTGTAGCCATCGTAGCTGTTTTATTAGCTCAGGGGCTTCAGGCTCTAATTCTGATGGCATTACTTATCCTTTTCTATTGGAGGTTAACAAGTTATTAAGCTGTTAATAGTATATCTACCGGCAAATGCTCTTTTACACGATAGTCTATTGATTAGCATATGCTTTTCCTTTCCGTATAACATCGGTGATAAGTAATAATAGCCGCTAATGATCAAATTGCCGTCATTGATTCAGACGAAGCCAACTACCGCTTTGGGTCGGTTTTGCTCCTTCAATTTTGACAGAGCAAGTTCGGCCATTAAGTGCCTATCAGGATAAGTCAAATAATGGCTGGTAAAGGCAATATATTCGCCATTCGAAAAGTTAGACATTACAAGTCAGATCTATTGTCTCGCACACTTTGTAACCAGTTTTCTGCAATATGACGAATAAAGATTTTCGCTTCAATTAGTGACATAGGATTTGGCGTATTTGGTCGATGTCCATAAGCGTGTCGAGCCATATCACCAGAAATTTCTGGGCTATGTACGGCGTCTTTAAAACGATTGAATTGATCTTTTGATATACCAAACTGTGTATGAAAATTTTCTCGATTCCCTGCTGGCCCCTGAGCTAGTTCATAAATTTTGTAAATTGTTTCACCGGATGGATTCTCAATAGCTAGCAACTCTAAAACCTTTTTCGCTCTTGGACTATAAAAAGCGGGTTCTAGCTTCGAACGTTGACGTTCTAGTTTTGCTTGATATTGCTGCTCTTCACGTTCGGCGTGCCATTGCTCTAATTCGGTTGCTGAAAGTCCATCTGGTGGATAAATTGTTATAGCGCAGGTACTTACTGTACTTGTCGATACCAATGACTCAACTTCAAGAAATGCATGGCGTCTTGGTGGATTCATGGAGTAATCTATGACTGACCCTAGTAAAAAATCGGTATCTATTTGTGCGGGGCCTTTTAACGCTTCTCTTACAGCCTTGGCTTTTTCGAATACATCTGCCGAAGTCAAGCAGGCATCAATAACTGGTGATGCTAAAGCTGGATATTCTATTCCTTCAACTAGGTTAAATCCTAATCCGCGAAGCAGGTCGGAAAGATTCCTTGTATTAAGACTCGTCTTTTGAATTTCTATTGCCCATCTCACATTTATGGCCTCATCTATTGGCAATCAATCGAATCATATGTCGCATGTCAAGTAATTTTAGTCGCTAAAAGTCCTATTGCAGCCATTTTTAATCAGATGCGGCGACAGACCTCATAGGGTCGAAACTGTAAATTCGTCATTTACTTCTGGCATAATCGTGTCGGAATCGATGGCCTGGTTTGACTCTACATCAGTGGCGGTTTTCAATCGGAATGGGTAGCTGGTTTGGATTGGAATATGCACCATTCCTTGAAATCGTCGGGTAATGGAATATCGATACCTGTCCTGCAATATCGGATTGTGCCAGATGTGGTGATATAGCCAACGCCACTCACATCACGTGGGATAGGTTTTTTCTTTTCTTTGTTCTCGGGTTTGTCGTCCGAATGCTCATCAGTTAGTATTTCTTCAGTCATGATTCATGTCTCCCGAAGGTAGCGCCATAAACGCGCAGCAGCTTGATAGCCTTCTTCAAAGTCAATGTTGTATCCACCGACGGCATAATGTTGACGGAGGTCTTGCCGTGCTTTGCGGCGAACTCGTCCACGGCTAACTCGCAGTCGATCAGGATCGCAGCCTTAGTCTCTGGGTTGGTAGCCAAGTCGCTAAATAACCCAGAGGGGCGTTGTTCATCTATCATGGTTTTAGCCCCTGATGTCTTTGTGGTGACTTGCTAACAGCGATTTCATGTAACGATCGCATAGTGCAAATGGAATCTCCAGCATCATCGTTCGGTGCGAATCGCTTGATAACCCTTTTTACATTTCGCCGTGCACAACTTATTTCCGGCGACGATGGCTTCTTCCTGGGTATCGAACCACTCCTTTCTGACGGTACCGGGTGACCCTACCCTGCCCCACTCCTTGATCAGCGACCAATCATCAAATAGACCCGGCGTCACAAACATCTGATAAAAACGATGCATGTTGTCTTTGTCATCGTGTCGTTCCATATATAAATGATTCATCGCTTACTCTCCAGAATAGTTGACCGACTTTTCACTTTGCGGTGATTTCATCGCCGCTTCCCGAATTCGCATAATGGTTTGCCGGGTAGTTTTAAAATCCCGAGCTAACTCCGAAACGGTGCTGCCAGCGGCCAATCGCTTGACAACTTCAGCACGATCTTCCGCATTGAGTGCCGGCGGACGACCAAACTGTTTACCCGCGGCCTTCGCGCGACTAAGGCCTGCTTGAGTGCGCTCAATTAACAGATCACGTTCAAACTCGGCGACAGCTGCGATCACCTGCATGGTCATCTTGCCGGCAGAACTGGTTAGATCAACCCCACCTAACGCCAGACAATGAACGCGCACCCCGGAATCGGAAAGGTGCTCGACCGTGGCTCTGACATCCATGGCGTTGCGACCGAGGCGATCCAGTTTGGTCACCACCAACACATCGCCCGCTTCCAGTCGCTCGATCAGTTTATTAAAACCGGGGCGTTCTTTCGCCGCGACTGAACCGCTGATGCTTTCTTCAATCAAACGATGCGGCTGAATGGCAAAACCGGCGGATTGAATTTCCAGGCTTTGGTTTTGGGTAGTCTGGTCCGTGGTCGACACTCGACAGTAAGCAAAGATGCGTGACATGCGCTAATTCCGTCCGAAATGGATGTACGAATTATAACACATGTCCGTAATTCAATAAGCCTACTTTAGTACATGGTTTTTAAAGACTGTCCGAAACCGGTCGATTTAGGACACCAATGTCAGAAGACGACTGCACGCCTTTAGATACCATTAATATAGGTGGTGTCATTTTCAGAGTCCGGCTTCACACATCAAGCCCCCAGACACGACCCTGCCAATCCCAGACTCATTGCCCTGACCTTCTAAGGTCCAACAATGACAGACATGCACCATGCGGCTCTTTTATGCCCAACAAATAATCACGGGCAGTATAGGTGTGCGCCCAATAATAAGAGCGAAAGCCATACGGTTTAACAACCGAGCCTTTAAAACCAATGAAAGTCCGACAACGATAACTGCTTATCCATCGATGCATAACTACTTTGGCCTGTTGCAATTGATTCACGTTCATCATCACTGAATTCTCCGTTTTTTAGCCGCAAAATGCCTTATACCTTTTTCGGTTTTTCGGCTTTTTCCGGTTGTTGGTTTCCAATGGCCTGCATCAACTGAGCGGCCTGGGATTTCATGGCTTCCAATTGGCCTGTTAGCTTGGCAAGCTCTTCTCGGGCTTTACCCGCCTCCGCTTTGGCGCCATCTCTTTCCGCTTCGAGCTTTATCAGCTTATCGGCGACTCGCTGTAGCTCAGCGGCAGCCCTTTTTCTCTCTTCCTTATGGGACTCTTCAGCGGCTTCCGCCTTAGTCTGTACTTTAGTCAGTTCCGTTTTCACTTTGTCCCGTTCTACCGCCAATTCTTGTGCCGCCCGCTTTTGATCCGCCAATGCTTGCCGGAATTGTGCTTGTTCGGCAACATGCTGCTCGCCCGCTACCTTCGCGTTTTTTTCGACCGCCTCTAGCCGTTCGCGTAAGGTAGCCAGTTCAACCGCTTTAGCTTGATCAGCCGCTAACACGTCGGCTAGACGTTTTTCCAACTCCCCTACCCTGGACCGTTCTTCCGCCAGCATTGCCTCTAACTCATCGACAGCTTGCGAAGCATCGGCAAGTTCGCGCTCCGCTTGGGCCTGCTGTTCGCCCGCAGCCCGCAAGACATCCGCCACCCGGCGCTCTTGGGTCTTGACGGCTTTGTCGTTTAACTCCACGGTCAACGTATTGATTTTGTCCACCAAGGCCTTGGTCATGGCCGCCAAAGTTTCAGCCACCTCTACAGGCAACTCTGCCACCGGCTCTGCATTGGTCACAGCCTGGCTGACATGGTGCCTATCCCACACTTCTTTCAGTCGTTTTGGATCACCGCCGCCGGTGAGTTTGCGCAACGCAAAGCCCGTTACATTCCGACTAGCCCTCACCAAAATCTCGCCGGCTTCAATGATGCGTTCATCGGTTATATCGGCGGGACGACCCACAGCGGAATCAAACTCTTCTTTCATGACGACCTCCATCAATTTGACTGTGCGCATAGTCTAGCACAAATCAAGAAACAAAGTAATTAAGAAACAAAGAAAGTAATAAACTAATTAAGTAAGTAAAAACGAAAGAAAATAACTGTAAAGAAAGTATTTGGAAAGGAAGAAAGTCGTGTCGGGTGCCACAATTAATGAAAAGTGTGTCAAATTAGTGAAAAACTAATGCCATAGATAATGAAATAACCCGACAGAACTGTTCGGCTAAAGCAATCAAGCAGCCTTTCAGGGTCATGCTCGCCGGTGTTTGTTCCTAAATGCTTGAATTATTTTGGATGGCGAGTATTCTTTTAAAGAATGGTTACCCTACTCCGCTTTAAAACTTGGCTTTCTATTGTGCTGATACTCGCAGTGCTCGGTCATTTTGGCTTGGGCCATCGAGATGTATCGTCCTTTGTGCTGTGTTTTGGGGCTGATGGCCATGTCGCTGTAGAGAAGACTGGAAGCGACCAATTCGCTCGTGTCAATGCTGCCACTCGTTTCAATGATGAGACCAATGCTCTTACGAGCGATGACGGTGATCCCTGCCCATCGCCTTGCACTGACATCCCTATCGATGGCGATGACCACATTCCCTTGCAACTGACGGAGTTATTAAAATTAGCGATTGATACCGGGCTTTTGCCGGTATTTTTCCTGATTTCGCTCTTGACTCTTTATGCCAAAGTCATCATTCGGCAGCCGGCATTTTTCGACCCGCCCTTCACCGATTCCAGACTGCTCGCCCTGCGCAGCACCGTTTTACTGATTTAGCCGACTCTCCTAGCCGTAACTCACCAGATGAAGACGCAGGTTCACCTGTGTCCGTGTTGACGTTCCCTCTATGCTACGGAGAAATTTTCCATGTTCTCGAATTATGTGCGGCCACTTGGCGTTGCACTGTGTTTATTGATTACTGCCGGCTCGGTCGATGCGAGTCCGGCAGACGACACGCTATTGCCGGCACAATCAGGCGATCTGGGTGCAAACGGTTCCAGTCGGCAAGCCATTGAGGAACCGACCGGTTCCCTGGTTTTGTCTCAAGTCTTGGCTTTAGCGCTAACCCAGAACCCCGAGCTATCGGCCTTTTCCTGGGAGAGCCGAGCACAGGAAGCCGCCACCCTCCAAGCGGGTTTGTTTCCCAATCCCACCTTCAATGCCAATGCCGCGAACTTTGGTAATCAGGTCATCAAGGGCTTCGATGGCGATGTCGTCACCTTGGAACTCAGCCAATTGATCGAATTGGGCGGAAAACGCACCGCCCGCATGGAAGCGGCATCGCTGACCAAACAATTAGCCGATTGGGATTACGAAACCAAACGAGCCGATGTACTCACCCAAGTCACTCAGGCATTTATTGACGTGTTGGCCGCCCAACAGCGCTTGACGCTGACACAGCAAATTCATGAATTGGCCAATCAGACAACGGTTACGACCGCTGCGCGAGTGCAGGCAGGCAAGGTATCGCCCGTTGAAGAAACCAAGGCTAAAGTTGCTCGCGCTTCGGTGCAAATTGAGCTGATGCGAGCCCAGAAAGAACTGGAAGCCGCCCGCAAGCGCTTAGCCGCCGGCTGGGGCAGCACGACACCGCGTTTTGAGACGGTAAACGGTCATTTGGAAAGTATACAAGCACCAGCTTCCCTGGACTCATTGGCGCAACGCCTCTCCAAAAATCCCGATTTAGCCCGTTGGGTCACCGAGATCACCCAACGTCAGGCGCTTATCACGATGGAAAAATCCAAAGCTATCCCGGATGTCACCGCGACTGTAGGCGCCAGTAAATTTCTGATGCCCAATGATTACGCCTTAGTCGTTGGTTTTTCGGTGCCATTGCCGGTATTTGACCGCAATCAAGGCCGTATTCAAGAAGCCGAGCATCGTTTGACCAAAGCGGAAGACGAATTGCGCAGCGCCGAGATACGCATCGCCACGGCATTGAACACCGCCTATCAGGCCTTGGATACCGCTCATTCCGAAATCATCACCTTGCAGCAAGACATTTTGCCGGGCGCCCAAAGTGCTTATGACGCCGCTCGCGAAGGCTACCGCTTGGGAAAATTCAGTTTTATGGACGTACTGGATGCACAGCGCACCCTGTTCGGCGCCAAAAATCAGTATTTACTGGCCTTGGCCGAATATCACAAGTCCGTGGCCAACGTGGAACGTCTGGTCGGCGGCAATATGAACGCGGACAGCCAACCCGAGGTATCACCATGAACACGATTAACAAAAAACAATGGACCGCTATTGCCGCGATTGTTGTGGTCGGCCTCTTGCTCGGCCTATTGATTTTGAGCATCGACAAATCGATGCCGGAAGGCGAGGAACACGGCGAAGAAAACCATGCAGCGGCTAAAGTCGATAGCGCCGAACATGCCGATGACGCCAGGCAGGCCCAAGGCCCGCACGGCGGCACTGTTTACAGCGACGGTGACTTTAAGCTGGAAATCCTGCTCAGCGAGGAAGGTGGTGAACCGCACTTTCGCGTTTATCCGTTCAATCAGGATAAACCGCTTCAGCCCGTTGCCGATCAACTCTCCGTGCAACTAAAGCGCCCGAGCGGCGAGCAACAGCGCATCGAGTTTGCGCCTGAAAAAGCGTATTGGCAGAGTATCCAGGCTATCGATGAGCCCCATGTCTTTGAAGCGAACGTGACGGCAAGGCATGATGGTCAGACGTTTCAGTTTGCTTTCAGTAAAGAAGAAGGCAAAGTAACCTTGAGCGATCAGCAAATCGCCGAAACCGGTATCTCGATTCAGACCGCAGGTGCAGCGCACATCATAAGCTCTGTCACTCTACCGGGTGAAATTCGCTTCAATGAAGATAAGACGTCTCATGTGGTACCGCGTTTGGCCGGCGTGGTGGAGAGCATTTCCGCCAACCTGGGCCAGCAAGTCAAACAAGGCCAGGTCATCGCCGTGATTGCCAGTACGGCGTTGTCCGAGCAGCGTAGTGAATTGTTGTCGGCACAAAGGCGACTGGAGTTAGCCCGCTCTACTTTTGCGCGGGAAAAACACTTATGGGAGGACAAAATCTCGGCGGAGCAAGACTACCAACAAGCCCGGCAGGCGATGCAGGAAATGGAAATCGCCGTTCATAATGCCCAACAGAAATTGATAGCACTCGGCGCAAGTCCTACCGTGTCGGCCAGCGGCGGCTCACTCAATCGTTACGAAATTCGCGCACCGTTCGATGGCATGGTGGTCGAGAAACACATCGCCATGGGAGAAGCGGTCAAGGAAGATGCCAGCATTTTCACCATTACTGACTTGTCCTCCGTCTGGGCCGAAATTATCGTCTCGGCGAAGGATCTCAATGTCGTGCAAGTCGGCAAACAGGTCAACATCAAGGCCACGGCGTTCGATTCTTCGGCAACCGGTACGTTGTCTTATGTGGGCGCATTGATGGGCGAACAAACCCGCACCGCTACGGCACGCGTGACGCTGGACAATCCGCAGATGGCCTGGCGACCCGGATTGTTTATCACGGTCGAACTGCCTACCAAGGAAAGTGACGTGCCGGTCGCGGTGGCAGCCGATGCCATCCAGATGATCAAAAACAAGCCGACGATTTTTATTCGGGTCCCCGGCGGCTTTATTGCTCAACCGGTCACCACCGGACTGTCGGATGGCAAAGTCACCGAGATCGTGGCAGGACTCATGCCCGGTACCGAATACGCTGTCAATGGCAGCTTCGTCATTAAATCCGAGCAAGGCAAAAGCAGTGCCGAGCACTCGCATTGATCCCCAGGAGTTCGCATCATGTTTGAACGACTTATTCGTTTAGCGATCGAGCATCGCTGGCTGGTTATCCTGGCTGTACTCGGTATGGCAGGACTCGGTATCTTCAATTACTCGATTCTGCCTATCGACGCCGTGCCAGACATCACCAATGTCCAGGTACAAATTAATACGACGGCACCGGGTTATTCGCCTTTGGAAACCGAACAGCGAATCACTTACCCCATCGAAACCGTCATGGCGGGTTTGCCGCATCTGGAACAAACCCGGTCGCTTTCGCGTTACGGCTTATCGCAGGTCACGGTGATTTTCCAGGACGGCACCGATGTCTATTTCGCCCGGCAATTGGTGAACCAACGTATTCAGGAAGCCAAGGATAAACTGCCTGCTGGTATCACGCCGGCGATGGGTCCCATTTCCACCGGTCTTGGCGAAATCTATTTATGGATAGTCGAAGCCCAAGAAGGGGCCAAAAAACCGGACGGTTCGCCTTACACCGCGACCGATCTGCGTGAAATCCAGGACTGGATTATCAAACCGCAGTTGCGCAACGTGCCGGGTGTCACCGAAATCAATTCCATTGGTGGCTACGCCAAACAATATCAGGTGGCACCGATTCCGGAAAAACTGGCGTCCTATGGTCTGACCTTGCAAGACATCGTTACCGCGCTGGATCGTAACAACAATAATGTCGGTGCCGGCTACATCGAAAAGCGCGGCGAACAATATCTGATTCGTGCGCCGGGCCAAGTGCATTCGATGGAAGATATTCGCAACATTATTCTCGGTAATGTCCAGGGTGTGCCCATTCGCATTCGCGATGTCGGCGAAGTCGAAATCGGCCGAGAACTGCGCACCGGCGCTGCAACCGAAAATGGCCGAGAGATGGTATTGGGTACGGTCTTTATGCTGATCGGTCAGAATAGCCGTGCCGTCTCGCAAGCGGTCGACAAAAAGATGACGGAAATCAACCGCACGCTGCCCGAAGGGGTGCAGGCCGTGACGGTCTATGACCGAACGGTACTGGTCGATAAAGCCATCAATACGGTCAAGAAGAACTTAACCGAAGGGGCAATTCTGGTCATTGTGATTCTGTTCCTGTTCCTCGGCAATATTCGTGCGGCCATCATTACCGCAATGGTCATACCGTTATCGATGCTGTTCACCTTCACCGGCATGGTGACATACCAGGTCAGTGCCAACTTGATGAGCCTTGGGGCACTCGACTTTGGTGTGATCATCGACGGTGCGGTGGTGATTGTAGAGAACTGTGTGCGGAGGCTGGCCCATGCTCAGGAGCATCAGGGGCGTTCGCTAACACGTCGTGAACGTTTTCATGAAGTGTTTACGGCGTCGAAAGAAGCACGGCGGGCACTGTTATTTGGCCAGTTGATCATCATGGTCGTGTACTTGCCCATCTTCGCGCTGACCGGGGTGGAAGGCAAAATGTTTCATCCGATGGCGTTCACGGTGGTCATTGCCTTGGTGGGGGCCATGATATTGTCGGTGACTTTTATCCCAGCCGCCGTAGCGCTGTTTATCGGCGATAAAGTCGCTGAAAAAGAAAATGTGGTGATGCAGAGCGCTAAGCGTATCTATGCACCGGTACTGGATAGCGTCATGAGCAACAAGCCGGTGATACTCACGCTTGCGGTGGTCACGGTGATTCTGTCGGGCCTATTGGCGACGCGGATGGGTAGCGAGTTTGTGCCGAGCTTGAATGAAGGCGATTTCGCCATTCAGGCGATGCGCATTCCCGGCACCAGTTTGTCACAATCAGTCGCCATGCAGCAGCAGATTGAACAGGCTCTAAAGCAGCAGTTTCCCGAAATCGAGCGGATATTTGCACGAACCGGCACCGCCGAGATCGCATCCGACCCGATGCCGCCGAATATCTCGGATGGTTACATCATGCTCAAACCACGCGAGCAATGGCCTGAACCCGATAAATCACGCGATGATCTGCTAGCGGCGATACAAGTGGCGGCCAACAAACTACCCGGCAACCTCTACGAGTTTTCCCAGCCTATCCAGTTGCGCTTCAATGAACTGATTTCAGGCGTGCGTAGCGACGTTGCCGTTAAAGTGTTTGGTGATGATATGGATGTATTGAATGACACGGCGACTGAAATTTCGGTAGTTATGGCAGCGATTCCTGGTGCATCCGAAGTGAAAGTCGAGCAAACCACCGGCTTACCGATGCTGACGCTCAATATCGACCGGGATAAAACTTCGCGCTACGGCTTGAACGTGGGCGATGTGCAGGATGCGGTGGCTACCGCGATTGGTGGCACCGAAGCCGGCACCTTGTTTGAGGGTGACCGGCGTTTCGACATTATCGTGCGTCTGCCGGAGAACCTGCGCAGTAATCTGGATGCCATCAACCGCTTGCCAATCTCATTGCCGCGCGGGCAAAACCGAGATGGACGAACCAGCTATATCCCACTGGCCGAAGTAGCCAGCCTGGAAATGGCTCCCGGCCCTAATCAAATCAGCCGCGAGAACGGCAAACGCCGAATCGTCATCAGTGCCAACGTGCGAGGCCGCGACATCGGCTCTTTTGTTGCCGAGGCCGAACAAAAGCTGCAACAGAAAGTCAAAATTCCATCCGGTTATTGGACAAGTTGGGGCGGACAGTTCGAACAGTTGCAATCGGCGGCCCATCGCTTGCAAATTGTGGTGCCTGTGGCGTTAATCCTGGTTTTCACACTCCTGTTCATGATGTTTGGCAACGCCAAGGACGGTTTGCTGGTGTTCAGCGGCATCCCCTTTGCGTTGACCGGCGGCTTGGTCGCACTTTGGTTGCGCGATATTCCAATGTCGATTTCGGCGGCAGTCGGATTCATCGCCTTGTCGGGTGTAGCAGTACTGAACGGGCTGGTGATGATTGCCTTTATCCGTGGTTTGCGCGACGAAGGCATGTCGCTGGATAAGTCGATTGTTGAGGGTGCTCTGACACGTCTTAGGCCGGTGCTGATGACCGCACTGGTAGCCTCGTTCGGTTTCGTGCCAATGGCCATTGCCACCGGTACCGGCGCAGAGGTACAGCGCCCGCTGGCGACTGTAGTGATTGGCGGCATTCTCTCGTCAACGATGCTGACATTGTTGGTATTACCGATTCTCTACTGGTTCGCGCATCGCCAAGACCAACCAATAAGTCCCATGATACCGGGAATACCGCAGATTGATTCCAACGAGGGTTAAACGATGAGTACCTGCGAGCCATCAGAAAAAACCTGTTGTTGTCCTGGCGAGAAACCGGATAACCACCAGCCAACGCCATCAAACTTGTCGAGTGGCATCACGTTCAAAATCGAGGGACTGGATTGCGCCGAAGAGGTCGCTACATTGAAAAGCGCGATAGGCCCGCTCGTGGGGGGCAGTGACAAACTGGCCTTTGATGTTTTAAACGGGCGCATGACACTGTTGTCTGATGCCGAGCCCGTGACTGAAAAAACCATCATCAAAGCGATAGCGGCAACGGGCATGCAGGCGGCTCGTTGGCAGTCCGGTCAGACCGATGCCGATGTCAAACAACTGCACCGTTCGAAGACCGGTTATACCGTGCTTAGCGGTGTATTTATCGCGGCCGGCATGCTGATTCATATCGCCATAGCCGGCGGCTTTGTGGATATTCAAACCATTTTCAGCTCGGCCAAAAACGGCACCCTGCAATGGGACGTGGTCACTGACTATCTGCAAAGCTTACTAAATGCCCATGCTCAGCAGGCGATGCCTTTGCCTGAAAAAATAGCCTTTGGTTTAGCGGTGGCTTGCGGTGCTCGGCATGTGATCGTTAAGGCGTTTTATGCCTTGAAACGCTTCCGAGCGGATATGAATTTGCTGATGACGATTGCGGTTATTGGGGCAATGTTCATTGATGAATGGTTTGAGGCGGCAACGGTCAGTTTTCTGTTTGCGCTGTCTCTGGCGATTGAGAGTTGGAGTATTGGCCGTGCCCGGCATGCCGTTGAAGCCTTGCTGGATTTAGCGCCCTCGACGGTGACGATCAAGGATGAAACCGGCCAGGAATGCGTGGTACCAGCGGCAGAAGTCAGTATAGGCACCCGTTTCATATTAGCGCCTGGCGCTAAAATCCCCCTGGATGGCAACGTAATTGCCGGTTCCAGTTCAGTCAATCAGGCGCCGATTACCGGTGAAAGCATGCCGGTTGCCAAGCAAGTGGGTGACGAGGTGTTTGCCGGCAGTATTAATGTTGAAGGGACATTGGAAATCCGATCCACCAAGTTGGTTTCGGATACCACCTTGGCACAGATTACCCGGTTGGTCGGCGAAGCTCATGGTAAGCGAGCCGAGGTCGAACAATGGGTGGAGAAATTTGCGCGTATTTATACCCCGGCTGTGATGCTGGTGGCGTTGGCCATGTGCATCATTCCACCGGTATTTTTCGAAGGAGGCTGGAACGAATGGTTTTACCACGCCTTGGTGTTGTTGGTCATTGCCTGCCCCTGTGCATTGGTCATTTCGACACCGGTCAGTATTGTCGCGGCCTTAGCGTGTGCAGCCCGACAAGGCATTCTGATCAAAGGCGGCATTTATATTGAAACACCCGCCCATCTGAATGCGATTGCCTTTGATAAAACCGGCACACTAACCTCTGGTGAACCCGTCGTCACCGGTGTTTATCCATTCAATAGTCATACCGAAGAAGAACTGTTAAGCCGTGCCGCCGCACTGGAAGCACGAAGCAATCATCCGTTGGCAAAAGCTATTTTACGCTATACGGAACAACGCGGTATCAACGTGGCCAGCGCAGACAATGTGACGGTTCTACCGGGTAAAGGTGTCACCGGACTATTTAATGGCACGGATTTCTGGCTGGGATCGCGTCGTTATCTGTTGGAGCGTAGCCAAGAAATCCCGGAAATCAGTGAAAAAGCGATTGCCCTTGAACAAACGGGGCAAACCGTGATTGCCATCGGCAATGATCGGCATATTTGCGGCCTCATTGCCGTTGCCGACCAGCCTCGCACTGAAATCAAATCGATTTTGCAAGCGCTGAGACAAAATGGCATTCAACATTTAGCCATGTTGACCGGTGACAATCGGGTGACGGCCACTAACATCGCGACCCAAATTGGCATCGATGAGATACACGCCGAATTGTTGCCCGCCGATAAAGTGAAGATCGTCAGTCAAATGGTCGAGCAATACGGACAGGTAGCGATGATCGGGGACGGTGTCAACGATGCGCCGGCGTTGGGACGGGCCAACCTGGGAATTGCCATGGGGGTGCTAGGGTCGGATGCGGCTATCGAGATAGCCGATATTGCTCTGATGGGCGATGACCTCTCCAAGCTGCCCTGGCTGATCGGACATTCCAAAAGAACACTGGCGATTATTCGACAAAATATTACGTTTGCACTGACGATCAAGGCTGCGTTCGCCGTTTTAGCCTTTGCCGGTGTGGCTACCCTATGGGAAGCCATTGCAGCCGATATGGGCGCTTCCTTATTGGTTGTAGCCAACGGATTGAGATTACTTCATCCCAAAAATACGGCCTTTTAAGTGCTCTGAATTTATTAAAGGGCACTTTAACATCATCAAAGCGCCTAGACATTACCGTTTCAAGATACCTTTGGAGATAACCATGACATTAAAATCACTGATTCTTTTAGTTTTAGCTGAATCCTTATTATCTGCTTGTAGCTTCATGGAGCCTCACGCCATGGATACTGACCTGGCTATACAGCATGAGACATTGGCCAAACACTTCCAAGACGAGGCCAACGAATTACAGACGAAGATTGAGGAACATAAAAAATTTCTCAGCCGATTTGACTCACAACGCTATGTTTACGGTAGACATGCGAACGATCTTAAAGCACATAGCCAAGAAGTGATTGATCTTTATCAGCAGGCCGTCACTGCAAACCGGGACATGGCAGAAATGTTGCGGGAAGCGGATCATTAGTTGTAGCACTTCGCCCTCTGCCTTGTCCGTTCTTGTACTATCAAACTTATAATTTTCGGATATATATTTGGATACCTATCACCAGACAAAAGTGAAAAGTGCGCCAAGTTAGTGAAAAACTAATGACACAAATAATGAAAAAATCCGATTGGCTTTGGCTCTTAGAACCTTAACGAGGGCCATACTGCAACTGTGTTGGCTTGATCGGCTAGCCAGTTGCCCTCTAATTGGCATAACCGCAGAATTCGGAAAAAATAGTACGCTAAGGTTTCGGTGTGGATAAGTTTGGGACTTGTGCTTATCGGGTCACTAGGTGACTCATGCGCGCATGAGGGGACAGCTAGTAAAACTATCAAAGCGATACTGCAAAAACTCACCGCTCGCGATACCTTGCTCTATACTTTAAAGAATGACGCTAATGAATCTTTGGCTTGAGCCAAGTATTCATTTTTTGTGTTGATAGGGAAACTTTACGCTTGGGATTGAATCCACGCTTTATGCGCGATAGGTTTCAAGAGCATTAAACACATCAATTGATCTTAGTGGCGAAATGACCGTGGGATTTTTTCGACATCATCACTATCAGACCGTTATGGTGCTGATCATGTTGACTAGCTGGCTCTTCATGCTGGTGTCGTCAACGTGTGCGATGCCGATGCCTGCGCAAATGCAAATACCAGTGACGGACACGATGCCAGTTGGTTGTTCCGATTCGGCGCATCATGGCGCCGCAGCGACGCAACTCTCACCAAACCAAAACTGTACACTCAAGGCGTGTCCGGACTCCCAGCCTAACCCCGCGCTAAATTTCAAAATCGATAAGCCTGATCTACCCGTTTTTATCTTGTGCCTGACTTGGCTAAGTATTTATATTTTTAGCCCATTACCCTGCCTTTTTACCCGTCATAGACAACGAAGACCGACTGCCAATCCCATACCGATACGCTATCGGTTCTGTACTTTTCTGAATTAGCCATTTCTCCCAGGTAACCCGCGCCTTGTAGGCGTGATAGGGCTTCATGCTTTGGCGTGAGTCTGTGTTTCCCTTGATTGGAGAAAATAATGTACCCCTTGTTTTACCCCACACCTGTTGATCGGGTGTCGTGGCCCTATTGGGCGCTCTGCTGCTATTTACTGATTTTTATCGGCGTAGTCCATGCCGATGAAGCTTTTTTGTCCCTGGAACAGGCTGTTGAACTAGCGCAGGCCGGTAACCCTGGTATCTCCGAAATTAAAGCGCGTGCCGAAGCATTAGCCGCCATTCCATCGCAAGAGGGCGCACTGCCAGACCCGACGCTTAATTTCGATACCTTAAATGTTCCCACCAACAGTCTCAGTCTTCGCAAGGAAGATATGACCATGATGGATGTTGGTATTAGTCAGACGATTCCTTTTCCGGGCAAGTTGGCCTTGAAGGAACAAGCAGCCGAACAAGAAGCCCTGGCGGCAGCCGACTCGGTGGATGTCGCCCGTTTGCGCTTGGTTCGCGACGTCAAACAGACTTGGTGGCGCTTGTTTTATTACGATAGGGCCATCAATGTCATTGCCGAAAGCGAACAATTTTTTCAGCAATTGATCGATACGGCCCAGTCCCGTTACAAAGTCGGTCAGGGGCAACAGCAGGATGTGATGCTGGCCCAATTAGAACTCTCGAAACTCAAGGATGAAAAAATCGAGCTGATCAGCATGCGCCACAGTACCGGCATTCAGATCAACACATTGCTCAGCCGCAACTCCGATACCTTGGTAAAACTGCCTGACCAAGCCGAGATCAAAACCCCGGTCTTGGTGGTTGCGGAATTGCAGGCACAAGCCATGGAACATAGCCCACGGTTCGAGCAGCATCACAAAATGCTCGGTGCCGCCAAGACCCGCATTGAAATCGCCGAAAAGGATTTTTATCCCGATCTGACACTGGGTGCCGGTTACGCAGTCAGACAAAACACCCCATCCGGCGAATCCCGTAGCGATTTTGCTAGCGTCAAACTCAGCATCAATTTACCGATCTATGCCGAACAAAAACAGGCCAAGGCAGTCGATCAACGCAATAGTGAGTTGCTGCAGGAGCAGTACGCCTTGCAGGACGAGCACAATAAAGTCCATGGTGAAATTGCAGCCAATACCGCCCAATACCTGCACGCAAAACAGCGATTAGCATTATTCGAGCATGAAATCATTCCTCAAGCTCAGCAAGCCGTCAGTTCTTTGATGGCCGGGTACCCTGTTGGCAAGACGGACTTCAGCAACTTACTGCGAACACAGTTGAGTTTGTTTCAGTATCAAAGCCAATACTGGAAATCGTTGGTCGAAACCCAGCAATTGCTGGCGGAACTATCGAACTTAATCGGTAAGGACCTGACACATGACTAAGCAAACTATTCTGGTCAGTGTATTGACCCTGCTCATTGGAATCGCCGGCGGCTTTTGGCTGGCGGATAAGCCGCAACCCATGGAAAAGACTGTGTCGGTCGCAGAGCATAAACCACGGTTTTATCGGCATCCGATGAATCCAAAAGTGACGTCTCCGACACCGGCAAAGGATGAAATGGGCATGGATTATCTACCGGTTTATGCCGATGAAGTCTCGCAGACAACCCAGCCGAACAAAGGCCGTATTCTGTACTATCGCCATCCCATGGGGGCGGCCGATACCTCGCCTGTGCCGAAAAAGGATGAGATGGGAATGGATTATCTGCCGGTTTACGAAGGCGAGGTAACGAGTTCTAAACTCTTGACCATTAGTCCGGAAAAAATCCAAAAGCTCGGCGCCAAAACCGAGAAAGTTCAATATCGGGATTTAGTGCGTTCTATCCGTGCGCCGGGCAGTATTCAAGTTGATGAGCGTCGGTTGCATGTCATCAATGCCAAATTCGAGGGTTGGATACAACGCTTGCTAGTTAATAGCACCGGACAATCTGTCAAACGTGGACAACCACTATTGGATATTTACAGCCCCGATCTTCTGACGGCGCAGCAGGAATATCTGATTGCCAAACAAGGTGAAGGTGCATTAGAACAGGCCAGCCCGCAGGCGCTTGCCACCGCCCAGCAACTCACCCGCAATGCCTTGCAACGCCTAAAAAATTGGGACATTGGCACGGCCCAATTAAAACGCTTGCAAGAGCGCGAACTCGTGATTGAAACTTTATTGTTACCATCGCCTGTCAATGGCGTGGTCATGGAAAAGCCCGCAGTAGAAGGCATGCGTTTTATGCCGGGCGAGGTACTGTTCCAAATTGCCGATCTGAGTCGGGTGTGGCTGATGGTCGATGTATTCGAGCCCGATTTAGAGTGGATTAAATTAGGTCAAGAGGTTAGCGTCAATATCAAGGCTTACCCTGATAAATCCTTTCATGGGCAAGTCAGTTTTATCTTTCCCACGTTGAATACCGACACACGCACCGTCAAGGTCAGAGTGGACATGGACAACGCCAAAGGTTTTCTGAAACCCGGCCTGTACGGTAGCGTTGAAGTATTAGCGACTCAACAACGACACCGAGAGCTGAGTGTCCCCGATTCGGCTATTCTCGATAGTGGTACGCGGCAGGTAGCACTGGTACAGCTCGATGATGGCCGGTTCGAGCCGCGCACCGTGAAGATAGGCCATCAGGCCAACGGATTCAGCGAAGTGCTTGAGGGTTTACAGGATGGCGACAATGTCGTCACCCGCGCTAATTTCCTGATCGATGCCGAAAGCAATTTGAAATCGGCGCTGGACAGTATGAGTAGTGCTGAGGCGATGCCAAAGGCCGAATCGAATCAGGACGATTCAGTGGCCATGCCAGAACATGAGCATAGTCAACATGTGATGGAGCACTAGCCATGTTGGAACGGGTCATTGCCTGGTCGTTAAAAAATGTGTTTCTGGTGTTGATCACCACACTACTTTTAATCTGTGGCGGCATTTACGCCGTGATCAAAATTCCACTAGATGCCTTGCCAGATTTGTCCGATGCGCAAGTGATTGTCTACACGGAATACCCTGGCCAAGCACCCCAGGTGGTCGAGGATCAAGTCACTTATCCACTGACCACCGCGATGCTGAGTGTGCCAAGATCCAAAGTGGTTCGTGGTTTCTCATTTTTCGGCGCATCCTTTGTGTACGTGATCTTTGAGGATGGTACTGATATTTATTGGGCGCGTTCCAGGGTACTCGAATATTTAAACTTTGCGGCCGGGCGCTTGCCGCGTGGTGTTACACCACAACTCGGGCCCGATGCGACCGGTGTGGGCTGGGTGTATCAATATGTGTTGCTGGGGAAGGAATACTCGCTGGCTGAACTACGTACCTTGCAAGACTGGTTTGTACGCTATCAGTTAACCAAGGCACAAGGAATCGCCGAAGTGGCCAGCATCGGCGGGTTTGTTCAGCAATATCAAGTCACCGTTGATCCACATAAACTCCAGGCTTATGGCATCCCCCTAAAAACCGTGACAGAGGTGATTGCCAATGGCAACCGCGATGTGGGCGGTCGAGCCATTGAAATGACTGAAACAGAATATATGGTACGCGGTCGTGGCTATTTGCATGGTATTCATGATTTGGAACGGCTGGTATTAAAAGTCGCCAATGGCACACCCGTGTTAGTGCGGGATGTAGCCCGAGTGGAATTGGTCCCAGATGAACGTCGTGGTATTACCGAGTTGAATGGTGAGGGTGAAGTGGTATCCGGCATCGCTATTGCCCGCTACGGTCAAAACGCGCTGGAAGTGATTGATAACCTGAAACTACGCTTAAAGGAAATCACAGCGGGGCTACCAACAGGTGTGAGTATTCAAGCGGTTTATGACCGCTCGGATCTGATCCATCGGGCGATTGAAAATCTACGACACACGCTGTTGGAAGAGAGTGTGGTCGTGGCCGTGATTTGTGCAGTATTCCTGTTGCATCTGCGCAGCGCCCTCGTCGCCATTGTGATGTTGCCGGTTGGCATATTGATGGCGTTCATCGTCATGCATTTGCTGAACATGAACTCCAACATCATGAGTCTTGGCGGCATTGCCATTGCCATTGGTGCGATGGTCGATGCCGCCATCGTGATGGTCGAAAACGTGCATAAGCACCTTGAGCATGATGCGTATAAATTACCCAGACACACCATTGTATTGAATGCCTGTCGGGAAGTCGGCCCGCCCTTGTTCTTCAGCTTACTGATTATCACCGTATCCTTCTTGCCGGTATTTACCCTGGAAGCGCAAGAAGGTCGGCTATTTCAACCCTTGGCCTACACCAAAACCTTTGCCATGGCCGGCGCGGCGTTGCTATCGGTCACCTTAGTGCCGGTACTGATATTGCTATTTGTGCGCGGTCATATCCGGGCAGAACAAGATAACCCAGTCAATCGGCTGTTGCTGTGGCTGTATCGTCCGGTGATTACTTGGGTCATGCGTTTTAAAAAAACCACTGTCTTGCTGGCGATACTGGCACTGGTTGCCAGTATTTACCCTGCTATGCAATTGGGCGGTGAATTCATGCCGACCTTAAACGAAGGCACCCTGCTGTTCATGCCGCAGACCTTGCCCGGCATGTCGGTCACCAAAACCGCCGAGCTGCTGCAAACTCAGGATCGCATCATCAAAACCTTTCCCGAAGTCGAATCGGTATTCGGCAAGGCCGGTCGCGCCGCCACCGCCACCGATCCGGCGCCCTTAGAAATGTCCGAGACGGTGGTCAATCTGAAACCGGAATCGCAGTGGAGGCCGGGCATGACCGTCGACAAATTGATTACAGAAATGGATCAGGCTCTGCAAATCCCTGGCGTCAGCAATGCCTGGACCATGCCGATCAAAAATCGCATCGATATGTTGGCAACCGGTATTAGGACGCCTGTTGGCGTAAAATTGTTCGGTAACGACCTAGCTGAAATGGAACGGCTAGCCCAGCAAATCGAACAAGCCATCAAGAACGTACCCGGCACCACCAGTGCTTATGCCGAGCGGATTACCGGGGGGTATTATCTGAATATCGATCCAGATTATGACGCTTTGGCTCGCTATGGTTTGCTGGTCGGCGACATTCAAAATCTGATTTCAACCGCTATTGGCGGTGAAATGGTGACCACTATGGTTGAAGGCCGGGAACGCTTTGGCGTGATAGTGCGTTATCCCCGCGAACTCAGGAACAGTCCTAGTGCCATAGGCAATCACTTACTGGTAACGACTGCTGACGGTGCCATGATTCCTTTATCGTCGGTTGCACATTTGAGCTTATCCAAAGGACCACCGGGTATTCGTACCGAAAACTCTCTGCTCTCCGCCTATATCTTTGTCGATTTGCGGGATCGTGATATTGCCAGCTATGTTCATGATGCCAAACTCGCAGTCGAGAAAGCCGTGCAGATGCCTACCGGTTATTACATAACCTGGAGTGGGCAATTCGAGTATATGGAGCGTGCCGTTGAGCGCTTGAACATAGTCGTACCATTGACCATGCTGATCATTTTTATCCTGCTGTACCTGAACTTTGGCCGTATGACGGAAACCCTAATCGTCATGTTGTCGGTGCCGTTCGCCCTGGTAGGCGGCGTCTGGTTACTGTGGGCGTTGAACTATAACGTCAGCGTGGCAGTGGGTGTCGGCTTTATCGCACTGGCCGGGGTGGCTGCCGAAACCGGAGTGATTATGCTAATTTACCTGGATCACGCCTATCAAGCCAAAATCGAAGAATGCAGGCAACAGGGTAAGGAAATGGGGCTGAACGAACTCTACACCTGTGTAATTACAGGTGCTGCAGAACGGCTGCGGCCCAAGATGATGACAGTGGCCGCCATCATGGCAGGTCTATTACCCATCATGTGGAGTAATGGAACCGGATCGGAAGTGATGCGGCGCATTGCCGCCCCTATGGTGGGAGGGATGATCTCCTCAATGCTGCTGACGCTAATCGTAATCCCTGCAATTTATGCGCTGTTGAAAGGCCATTCGTTGAGACCACGATGAGCCCAAGCCAGTAAATTTCACATTCATAGATCCAGGAGGTTTATGACGATAAGTACAGTCCAAATGATGCATTAAACAACACCCTTTTACGAAGCAGGACGGCATTTTGATTGCTGTCTGAAGAATTTAACTTAACTGGAGAGATCTTATGAAAACCATCACTAAATTGTTGGTCGTCACGTCTTTAACGCTGGGAGTTTTATCAGGTTGCCAACAAAACCCCCATCCCATGGATATGAGCGCAGCTATCCAAAGCGCTAAAACCAAGGATGACCATGAGTCTTTGGCGACTCATTATGAACAAGCCGCAAAGGATGCCGAAGTTAAAGTGGAAGAACACAAAAAGCTTCTGCAACAGTACAAGCAGCACAGCTACCTGTACGGCAAGCAATCCGAAATGTTCCTAGAACATTGCCAATCGCTAATCAGCTCCTACCAAAAAGCAGTTGATGCCAATACAGCGATGGCTAAAATGCATCATCAAATGGCAGGTACCCAATAAACTCAGTCTTAACTATTGAAGGATTTGAGGGCATGAATATTTAATTTCGTGCCTTCAAATCAACAGTCTGAATTCTGTTGAAATTCTGCCCTTAACCAAATATGGGCGGAAGCCAGTTTTGGCCGAATTCGCTCTACCAAAATGAAGGGTGCGAAAGTTTTCAATATTAGTGGCACAAAATCCGGAATATTTCATTATTTGTGTCAAAAGCGGGTATAGCTTGTGACACAAATAATGAAAAATCACTTTAAAATCAATCGACCACTTTTCATTTTTTATGTCACCCGACAAGTCGTGTCGGGTTGCCGGGCTATGCTGCAAAAATTTCAATGCAATAATCCTGGGGTTGGCTTAAAGTCACCCTGATATGAAAAAACTAGGCCGAAACGATCCCTGCCCTTGCGGCAGCGGTAAAAAATATAAGCAGTGCTGCTTGCAGGCCGCAGACGCCCAGATAGCGAACGATCATTCTGAAGCCGTCCCGAAAGCCATACAGTGGCTGTTCACCCAGTATGAGCAGCCAGCCCATGCCGCGCTCGATGAAGGCTTTTTTGGTGGGCTCGACGACGATGAATATGCCGGGATTCAGGACCTGCCCGACGACTCGTATACCGGCATTATGATCAATGCCATGGAATGGCTGCTGGCCGATGGTGTAGTGACGATCAAAGACCAGGACTGTCGTGTTGCGGCATTGTTACTCGGAAAGGGTGGTCCGCTATTGTCTGCTGAACAGCGACAATGGCTTGAGCGTCTAACGGCCCTGCCCCTCAGACTTTACGAAATTGTGGAGGTGGTGCCCGGCAAATGCCTGACCTTACGGGATGTGATGCTGCCCGAACGCCCGCCCGTCCTCGTCCAGGAAAAATCGGGCTCACAACACGCCAACCGGTACGACCTGATCGCGGCACGCATTGTGCCGGTTGACGCGCATTTTGAACTGTCCGGCGCCGTGTACGGCTTCCCCCGCCAGCGAAGCTGGGATTTGTTGGAAGAACTCACAGACGAATTAGAGGGCGTCGAACCGGATTCTCCTCTCGCCAAAGAAATCACCAGTGCCATCATTCCATATCACTGGCTCCAGTTATTTGTCAGGGCCTTTGAAATGCCGCCAGTGGTTGATCGTGTAACGGGTGAATCGCTCCTGTTCGTGACCGATCATTACCGGGTTCTGGACTGGGACGCATTGGACCAGGCGTTGTCCGGCGAAGCGGCTATCGAAGGCAATCGTGATGCGGGTTGGAGCCGGCTTTTTGCAGGCGAGGATGGGCTGACACGGCGAAGTCTCAGTATCAATCCCGGCAAACGCCCGGATCGGATCAAAGTGTCCTATCATACTCAACAGTATGCGGACGAAGGCAGACCTTGGTTCGAAGCGGTTTCAGGCACTGCTGTGGCCTTTATTAGCCGGGAACTGTCCGATCCCAAAGGCATACTGGCTAATTTGCAGCCTAATGACACCCAGGAAAGGCCGGAACCGATACCCCTGCCACCCGAGATCATAACCGAGCTGATAGAGAAGCGAATTCGGCAGCTTTACTCTGACTGGGCTGACAAGCCATTACCGATATTGAACGATCAAACGCCGCGCGAGGCCATCAGAACGCCGGAAGGACTGGAGCACGTTAAATTCTTGCTGCATACCTACGAACATGGCGAAGCTCAGCAAGCCAGAGATCAACACCGCCCTCCGGTTTCCTATGAATTTCTTTGGCAATCAATAGGGATAACGCCGTAGTCATTTTCCATCGCTGCGAGACAGGAGACCGAGCTTCGTGCAGCCGGGATGGAGAACACCGCCGCAAGCAATCGCGGTACCGGTGGAGGGCTGATCAGGCACCCAGGACGGGGTTACAGGTCTTTAATGGTGGGGAACGCCTGTTTCGAAGCGTTTACCCGGTCTCGCAAATCCAGTCCGGGTTTAAAGTGAACAGCATGCCGGCTAGGTAGACTGACAGGTTCCCCGGTCTTTGGATTCCTGCCGATACGGGCTTGGCGGGGAATCGTTGAAAAACCACCAAATCCGCGAATTTCAATTCGTTCGCCAGTGGCGACAGCGCTGATCAAAGCCTCAATGATCGTGTTGACAGCCAGCTCTACGTCTTCTTGCAGCAGGGTTGCTTGCTTGGCGGCCAGCGCCCCGATCAGTTCCGATTTTATCATCTGAAATGCCAATGTTCGACAGTGAGTTAACCGGCGAATCATAGCGCAGTTTCAAGAGGACTTCGAGTCATTCAAAGCCCTTTTTCCTAAAGAGAATTTAACCGTTAACGGCGTCTTTTAAGGTCTTTCCGGCTTTAAAGCCTGGTAGTTTTGCCGCAGCAATGGTCAGTTCAGCGCCGGTTTGCGGGTTGCGGCCCTGACGCTCGGCACGTTCCTTGACTTCGAAGGTGCCAAACCCCACTAACGATACCGAATCGCCGTTTTTCAAGGCGTTTTGAATGGCACTGAGGATGCCATCGAGAGCCCGTCCAGCCTCGGCTTTACTGAGATTCGCATGGCTGGCAATGGCGTCAATGAGTTCGGATTTATGCATGGTTTCCTCAAAAGGTGGGATGTAAAAAAAACGAGCCGGCGAAATCGGCGGCGCCAAAGATCAATCAGGCAAAAGCAATAGCGGCAAACGATGGAATTGTAGTATTGATGATCCAAGTTTCAATGCCTTCCTTCAAGCAAGCATCCCCCCGTACAGCGGATTTAGTGATCACTCCAACTCCGGGTATGATTTATCATCCCCAAGCCACCCCTGCCTAACCCAGCGATGTCCCATGAGCAACGTCTATCCCCTACTCCCACGGCTTACCGTCAATAGTCAGTTTATCGATGATTTTCTCACCGCCGAAGCACCCTGCTGTGCGTTGGGCCTCGTTGAGGAACGGAAACAAACCTTCGGCGTTTTAGCAATTCGGCTCGAAATGGTTATTCCTGAGGAGTACACCCGCACCGGTTTTAGTTTCGGGCATTCGTTGTACGGTAATGCCGACTGCGTCGTGGTTCACTTTGGCTTCCACTTCTACCATTACGCCACATTCAATCTACTGGTGAACCCGAACAACCCGGTCGTGCTGACTGTCTTAAATAAAATGCTCGAAACCGGGAATTACTTTATTTTCGCGGTCGATCCCAAAGGGAGCGTCACCGCTTTCCGGTCGGAACTGGGGCAGGATGATTTAATCGAGCTGAAAAACAACCTGCCGCGCATTCAAAACGCCAAGACCACCGATGCCCAATACAGGAAAACGGTAGCCATGTTCGAGCGAAAACCAAACCCGTCAGGGCAAATGCTCCACTGGGTTTGCCGCGATAACACCGATTGTCTTGACCTCTCCCAGCATCGGCTAGAACTGAATCCTGTCGCCCAACCCGACACACCCAAAAACTCACCACCCGAAGACCTCTTTGAAAGTAGCCTCATTCCCTGCGATCACTGCGGGGAGTGGGCGGCGCAATTGATCTTTGCCGACGATAGTGCCGATGAAAACGTACTTGAAGTTTGCGCTCAAACCATGGTCCACCAATACAGTGAAATCAATGTGCCGACTTGGGTCATCGGCGAACCACTGGGAACACCAGGCTTCGATACCAAAACCAGAGTATTGAAAGTTTGGCCGAACCGTGAGCCCATTCAGCTAAAGACGGCCCATGAATTTGATGAGGAACTGGATGAATTAATGGCACGTCACTGTCAACCGGGTGATGACACTACACAGAACCAGCCGCCGGAAGATCAACAAATTCAGTGGCACCCTATTAGTATGTTGCCTACCTTCACCTTTATGGTGGACGGCATGCTAGAGGAATCCATGATTCAGTTGGACAACCTGCGTCAGGCAATAGCCAAGCCTTATGCATTGGACGATGCCACCCTGAATCGGGTCTTTGATCTATATGACAAACAATTGGACGACCAAAGGTATTTCCTGGAACAGTTTTCCCGATGGCAGCGGGATCGACTAAGCGCTGCACAAACCAAGGAAGTTAATCGGCTGATTAAACAATCGGCAACCTTGAAGGCAGTCAACGAAGAAATTCTACAGATCGCGAACAGCATCAAACATGAAACGATTGATCAAATCCTGGCAATGGATGAAGTGGAACTGGCTATAGCCGTGTTATCGGGAAAAATAAAACCGCCGATGCTGTAAGGCGTTCCGAGACTATTACGCCAGTAGTGAATGGCGGCTTTTTGGAAGTGGCGAATTTACAGTTTCGACCCCAAGTTGACATTTGAAGCATTGCGCTCAATGTCGGGTGGGCTTCAAATAGCAGCCATTCAACGCAAAGCTAAGCCGACCGCTGGAGCGTAGCGGAAGCGGGTCGGTTTGAGCGAAATGTTAGGCTATTGGTGGAAGCACATCTTGAAATAATATGCCAAGCAGTTGGTTACCTTCGACACCGCTCCAGTCCTGAGCCAGTTCAGCCAGCAGCGTGTTCGTCGCGGTGAGAATTACGCCTTCGCGTTCCATGCGCCGCCGAGCCATCTCTTCGGAAAGTTCGTAAGGCGATCCGAAGCGTCCATGACTGCTTGCACTTGGTAGCCCTCGCGCCGCGCACTGATTGATGGAAAAACCAAGCATACGTCGGTGGTCACACCGGCCATAATGAGGTTCCTGCGGCCTGTCGCTTCGACTGCTTTTTTGAAATGCGGGTCATCCCAAGCATTAACAATACCGGTACGCTGAATTCGGGCCGTGAACGCCTCAGGACAAATCTGTTCGAGCTCCGGGAGCAAAGGCCCCTGGACGTTCTCTTCCTGCGAACTGGTAAGAACGACAGGGATATTCAAAGCCTTGGCTGCTTTGGCAAGGGCTAAGGTATTCCGCTTGGCCACTTCAAGCGGGATATTTTTAATCAGCTTCATTGTTCCGACTTGATGGTCGATAAGTACCACAGCACTGTCTGCGGATGAAAATGTACCGGTCATTTGCGATTTTCCTAAAAAGGGTAACTATAAAAATATCAACCAATTAATGCGTTAACATAGGCAAGAACCCTACCACGTTTCGCCGAAGGGTCTGGCTTCGACCTCGAAAGACCACGCCGAACGGGGTTGGGTACAAAGATGCTCTATCGTTGCTGCGATGTCGGCGGGATTGACAAAAAAGTCGTCGTTTTTGTCGGGCATTTTTTCCCGCGTAGCCGGAAGGTTTACAACGCCATCGATAATAAGCAGCGAAACATGGATTCCAAAAGGCCAAAGATGGCGCGCCATGGATTCCGCCAACGCGCGTTGCGCCGCTTTAGCGGGTGAAAAAGCGGCGGTTCTTGCGCCGCCACGCCGTGAAGCGGTTGCGCCCACAAAAACAATATTACCCGAGCCATTTTCTTTCATCGCGGGGATAACTTGCTGGGCGGCATACAGAGCGCCAAGCGCATTGACTTTCCAGTTGGCCTCGAAAGAGGCGGCGGTAATTTCTTCAATCGTACCCCACGAACCCGCACCCGCATTGTAAATTAAGCAGGTTACCCCGCCTAACTGATTGCGTACCTGAGCGAACGCTGCTTGCACGTCTTGTTCATTGGTGACATCGCAGGCAATAGCAATTGCATCGTTCAGCTCGCCAGCCAATTTCGATGTGAACTCTAAGTTACGCGCTAGAAGTGCGACACTATGTCCGGTTTCCGAAAACTTACGCGCGATGGCTGCTCCGTTTCCTTCACCAACGCCGATAACAACACAAACAGGCTTATTCATTTAGGAGAACCTCGTAAAATTTTCAACATATCAGGAGCAAAAAATTAAGCCGTACCGCGAAGCGGGTTAGACTTGAATGAACTGTTAAGCTGATACCGGTTACTTCTGCGGGTTGTCACGGCGGAGCAACTCCCACTCCTCCACGATCATGCCGTCAGGCAGATGGCACATGCCTTTCTCCCCAGACGCTTCTTTGACAATTTCAAGTTTGCCGCCTTTTTTCATGCAATATTCGGAAGCAGGATTAGCGATTGCCACAGATGGGCTAGCTTGCTTGGAGCTACAACCGCTGAGCAATGCAAGCGCAAAGATGCTGGAGAACAATACGCACTTCTTGGAAGAAATCTTCATGGGGCCTCTCGATGTGTTGGCAGCCTAACGCAAAGGGTAACTTGCCGGCAGAAGCGTAGCGACGATAGGAGCGTAGCATCTGCCGGTCAAGTTTACCCGCTGGTTAGGCATGAATTTACTCTTTCTCAAGATAAAATGCCCGACCCTGAACCATAGTTTCAACCCCTTCAAAGCTCTCCAACTCATCTATTTCTTCTAAGTAGATCATAGGAGGGTCGTTATTTTCATTTTTAACAATATCTTTGAGGTCGCTATTTTTAATAATTTCAACGGCTTCATTTTCAGCGGTTTCTGGGTTTTGACTTTCAACAAATATAGTTTGGTAGAACCCATGTTTTTTTAAACCAGATTCTGTCTGAATGAGGAAGTTTTCCCCGTTCATTATTAAACGATACTTGTTCATGTTTTACGCCTAACGTAGAGCTAACCGGCGCTGCGCGGCTTTATCGCGCAGCGTCCAGCGACCGAAGGGAGCGAGGTTGAGCGCCGGGTTAGGGTGCATAGCGTTGAAACTCTCTCCAGAGTGACTGCATTCGCTTGTTGCCCTGCGGCTGCAACTTTTTGCCTTTTGTCAGCATGATTGAAAGAAGCGGCCGTTGAACACCAACCTCGTAATGCCCCTTGGAAAACACAAACTCCTGAACTACCCAATGGAACTGTTGTGTGCGGCAAAGCACCTCGCCAAAGTAGAACCCGACTGCATGAGCCATGGAATACCCAGAAGGCGTAGCCGAAGGCTGGCCGTTTTCGAAGAACCACTGTTCAAGGGCCTTAAGACTTTCTGGCAGATAGTCGAGTCGGCTCGATAAACTGCTCAATGTATGAATTTCTCGAAGACCCATATCGCGCTGGGCAAACAGTGCTGTTTCAGCTTCACCTTGTCCAGCAAAGACAGGAAGGTCGTGAGCATACTGACCGGCGACAATCATTCCGTAGCGTGACACTTGTTTGCACCCCAACGTAGAGCTAACCGGCGCTGCGCGGCTTTATCGCGCAGCGTCCAGCGACCGAAGGGAGCGAGGTTGAGCGCCATGTTAGGTGTTGGCTTTGACATTACGGCGCCTAATAGCAAACCCGACACCACCACTGACAAGAACCATAGCGGGGGCAGCCCAGGAAATGAAAACATAAAACTGACCAGCCTCAGCCGCCATAGCTGGACCAACATATGGGTCGATTAGCTCGGAGAGATGGCCAAAGAAAAACAGGCCAATTGCTGGCACCAAAATAAACAGAAGCAACGGTTTGAGGCGGGCAGCAAGAAACACCAAAAGTGCACCGATCAGCCCCCAAAGCAAGACGGCAACAAGCGAGAACTCTTTATCCATAACCTCGGCCTGTCCGAGGACGGGAAACAAGGTGAGGAGAATGACTGAGAGTCCTCGCATGAAACACCTAACAAGTTATTAGATAGTTCCGTATATCTACCATAAAAGCTGCGCTGCTCAAATAAATTTGTGATTAGCAAGGATTTTTCCTTTCTGTATATCATTCACACTATATCAAAATCAGCTTTGGAGGTTGCCATGTTAGCCGTTCCCGCATCTCTTAGCCAGGCATTTGAAACACAACTCCATCAGCGCAATGTACCCGAACAACAGCGCCGAGATTTTCATAAATGGTTTCGGTTTTATCTGGACTTTTGTAACAAGTACGGAGCAAACCCAAAGCTCACTGCAAGCTTTGCTCCATTTGACGAAAAGTTGAAAAGTAAAGGTCAGTCTGAAACACAACGACAACAAGCTCGCCGAGCCGTAGCCATCTATTACCGCATGATCGGCGCGATTAAATCAACATCAACGCCTTCCAGCGATTCATTACCTGATCAGTCATTAACATCGAAGCGATTAGCTGAACCCTATCAGAGTCCTGTCAACCAGACCGTTACGACACGACCCGTACCAGAAACCACGAAGCCTTCGCCTGTCGACGAGTCGCCAAAGTTAACCGGTGCCACTTGGGTGACGGTGTACGAACAACTGCAAGCCGCTATCAAGGTTCGTCATTATTCAAACAAAACTTGGCAAGCGTACCGTTACTGGTTGCAGCAATTTCAAACCTACACGAAAAGCAAAGATGCCCGTTTGCTGGACATGGACGATGTGAAATCTTTTTTGAGCCATCTCGCCATGAATAAGCAGGTTGCCGCTTCCAGTCAGAATCAAGCTTTCAATGCGTTACTGTTCTTGTTCAAACATGTATTGCTAAAAGAATTCGGAAAAGTCGAGGGTGTGGTGCGGGCCAAGCGTCGTCCTTATATTCCTGTGGTGTTATCGCGCCCGGAAGTTGATCGAATTATTGGTATATTGGAACCGCCTTATGACTTGGTCGCCAAGTTGTTGTACGGTTGTGGCTTACGCCTATTCGAGTGCCTGAAACTACGAGTGCAGGATTTAAATTTTGACCTGCAGGTATTGACAGTGCATGACGGAAAAGGCCAGAAAGATCGAACGCTACCAATGCCGGAGGTCTTAACAACTGAATTGGCTGCTCAAGTAGAGCGAGTCGCCGCCTTGCATGAACAAGATGTGGCAGCGAAGACTGGCGGTGTGTTCTTGCCTAAATCGCTGGATGCCAAATATAAGAACGCCGCTAAAGAATTTGCCTGGCAATGGTTGTTTCCGGCGAAATCCCTCACGTTGGTTCCGTCCAGTCAAGAATATCGGCGTTGGCATTTGCACGAATCCCATGTGCAACAGGCCATTAAATTGGCGGTGCGCAGAAGCCGAATTGCGAAACGTGCGTCGGCACATACGTTTCGCCATAGCTTTGCCAGTCACCTTTTGCAAGCCAATGTCGATATTCGTACCATTCAAGAACTATTAGGTCACAGTGATTTGCGAACGACCATGATTTACACGCATACCGTGCCTAGTCGGACGATCAAGGAAGCGAAAAGCCCGCTGGATTTCTGAAGCTAAACCGTCGGCGGCAATGTGCCAGTTTGCAGTCATTCCTCAATGATTGTTCTGTGGCCGCTTGTGGCCGGTCGGCGCCACTGGCGGGTTTCGATTGGAATTCCTGGTGGTTTTGACATTGAAATCGGTGGCGGATTTAATTGGAATACGCACGCACGATGTACAAAACAGTGATTTTGGTGGGCAAGTAGCATGCAATTTCGCAAGAAAATCCTATAATCCCTAACAACACTATTCGCTAGAACAGATTAGGAGAACAAAATGGGCGATTGGGATTTTCTTCACGAAATGAGGGATCGTGGATATAGCCAAGAAGCTATTACTGGAGCTATGGCCTGTGGCTATGCGCCTTGGGAGGGAGAAGGGATAGCCAAGCAAGAAAGGAAAGCTAAGTGGGAGGAATTGAAATCCCAAAGGGACTCAGGAGAAATATCACCCGCAGAGTTCAAAAAGCGAAAGATAGAGCTCTTCAAATAGCGCTTCAACTCTTCATTTTCTTCGTAGTTGCTATCTGGCTTTATGTTTCCGCATCAAGCCAGCACACCCAAGTTTGGGCAAAGTCCTCGATCTTATTGATAACCAAGTCTTCCTGTCGTTCTATTCCCGATAGGATTAAGCGTTCACGCGTCAATTCAACCAACTGAGCGTCTCGCAAGGCCGGTAATAGCTCGTTGCTATTTTCCATCGCCCGGAACCTGGCGACTCTGGTGTATCGGTTTAATACGTTATCGCGTTCTTCGTGCACAGTGAGCCATCCGACCGGCGCAGGCTTAAATGCGAACTGATGTTTTGGGAGTGGCCTGCCACGTTCACGTAAGCAATGTATTCGGACGCGCATTGAATTTGGTTATGCCTTATTTATATAAAGCAGGCGTTGACAGTTGCAACTACTTCCTCAAATATTGCCGTTTTCTTTTTTACAATAGCGGATTCCGGGGTTTCCTGCCCTACGTATAAATCGGCCTGCATCAACATTTCTTGTTCCCCGGCCTTGATCATGACAATCCGCCCCAGCTCCCCCAGTGTTTTATGATCGAAGACATAGCAAAGCCCTCTATGGTCATAGCCACTGGAAGCGGTGACATGAGGCGGTAAATCCTCAGGACGCAACTGCCTTAACCCTGGCCGTATTGGTACTCCCTCTGCAAGCCATTGCCTTTTTGCCTGTTGGAGTTTGGTTTTCCCCAGCGTCTCAAGCCCTTTTTTTATCTTCTTGGGATTTGGCGTATGCTCTATTGGGGGTAGGTTCCGTTGTATTCCGTTTTTCTCTTCTTGGGTTCCCCTGTCCATAACCTCCCCCAGAAGATCGGCGATATTTTTGGCATCATGGAATAACCGCTGCTTTTCGTCATGCGCAAAGTGTTGTCCTAGCCCCTTACTCAGCATGACCTCAAATTCTCCGGTAACCAAAAAATTGCCATCCATAATGGTATTGCTCACACTGAGGTGTCTGTATCGCAAAAGTGTTTCGCAACAGGCATGGACGAGCGGTTTCATTTTCTCATCGATATCGGGGTACATATCTTCGGCAATCGCCTCATTCAAAACAAAGTCGATGGCATGACCGCGTAATTCAAAGCGGAATAAAAAAATGGATACGTCATTCCCAGCTATATTTTTCAAAATCGCCTCATCTTTTCGCGGCTTGTGATGATAGTGGCGATTCTAAGCCAGAACCCCAGAAATGTCGTTTTTCTCAGTGCAGAATACTGGCTCTATAAAACAATGTTCGATTGACTTATTTTTTGATGGGTATGACGAACCGTATAGAAAACGACTTACCGGTACTCTTCAAGCCAGTGGGTATGGGCATTTCTTCCGCCAATTCGCCGAGCAAGCCGTTTAATATCATCGATACCGAACTGACGCAAGGAAGGTCGGCGCCTACCATTCGCATCGGCAGCATCACAGGCCAGATTCCACGCCTGACCACGCTCCCGACGCAACGCTGTCAATCCTTCAATCAGCAGTTTGCGCTCATCGTCGCTTAAATCGGCAATTGGCTCAGGTTTGTCCATAACATATACCTCCACGGCAGGCAGTACCGACATGTTTCCGCCGCTGTCAATTCATTCGGTTCCTGGCCAATGCTATCGGGCAACGCCATAATAAAAAACTCAGAAAAACAATTGAAAATTTTAGCGGCTAAAATACAACATCCATCATCTAACTGGATTTCTTCTCGCCAGCGGTTTTCACTGGCTGATGGCTGCAAGCTATAACCTAAATAGTTGCAACCGCGTTGCGCGACGCCAGTTTCTGCCGCTGTTGCAGCTCTAGGCGCTGAACATTATCTTGCTGCTGTCTGGCTTCAATTCGTTCATGATGATTGGATACGATTTTATTCACGACATTAGTTACCTGGCGTTCAACCCCTTCCCAACCTAATTCACTTTTTGTCGCAAGATCGTTGAAATCCGTGAAGGACTTCATCTTTGAAATAGCCTCCTTCTGGGCATCTGATAAACCATCCCCTTTTGCTAGTGCCGGCGTAACCGGATCAAGATCGGCGGGGTAAGCTTGCTCCCCAGGAGCGAAAACCGGAAACACAGCCACACCTCCGACGGCTTTTGCCGCCGCCTCTGCTTTTTCCTTACCAGGATTGCGGCCCTCGGTCAGTTCTTGATGCAAATCATTATCCCCGGCAATGATGAATGGTTTGCCAGGAAACTGGTCGTGCAATAACTTCGCAACGTGTGGCAAATTGCCGGAATCGAAGGCCGCGACTGTTGGATACCCAAGTGACTGGGATAATGTATCAGCCGTAGCATAGCCCTCACCTATCACTATGGCCGGTACTCTCGCCAACACTTCCACGCCATTGCCGCCGACAACATGAAACATGTCTTGCTTAGCACCGCCAGCAGCAAACCGCTTCATGCCGTTTTCCTGGATAGATTGCACTGATCGAATTACGCCGCTTACATCTTGCGCCGACAAGAGCAAATCACCCGCGGTGAACACCAGTTTATCCGGATGCGAGACCCGCAGCTCCTTCGACTCCTTCCATGTTTTACCAATCATTACAGCCGAATCGGGAGGCAACATTGTTGAATCGGTCGGCACCATTCGAAGATCACCTGGCCGGGCTTCCTTTGATTGCAAATATTGATGATCGGCAGATGCAGGCGGAGAGATAGCAAGTAGCTGTCTTATAGACGCCGCTACGGAATCCTGTTTAGCTTTTAGCTCGTTTTCTCTTGCTTGCAACTTGGAAGCACTTTGAGCTTGCAATTCCGCCTTTTCTCCATCGCTAAGCGAATAGCCCTTTGATTTCCATTTCTGGGCTTCGCCGGTACGATTATTCTGAGCAAAGCCGGCAGGATGACCATCCAGGTGAGCAACATAAAATCCCGCCTTCTCGCCCGCCTTATCACCAACTGTTTCAAGCCTATGTCGCTGTCCATCCATAACTGGATGGTTTCCCGAAAGCACAAACCCCATATCCTTAAGTAGCGATGAAAATTCTTCGCGCGGGGTCATTGCCGGTTCTTGCTGCGGTTTAGTGTTATCAGGCAACCATCGTTGCAACTTATCCATATTGGCATTTAGACCGACATACCACGATTTAGCGCCGGCATCCCACTTAGCGCCGGCTTCTTTCGCGGTTTTTCTCTCCGAATACGGAACGGCAAGGTACAACTTATCGGAGGCGGTTGGTTTAGCCACTTCAGAATTATCGACTGACGTTACTTTTACTTCTCCAGCCTCTGATGGCAACCATTTAGAAAACGCCGATTGATCAACACCAGCAGGAATGAACCAGGATGTATGTTGCCTATCCCATTTGGCGCCCAATGCTTTAGCTTCCTCTTTCTCGCGGAAAGGCACAGCAATAAAGGTCTTATCATTTCCTGTGTTTTGTTGGTCTGGCCGCACACTATCACCACCGAGGCCGGACAAATTGGTGGCTGCTTGTTTCTGTTCAAACTCAGAAACTTTATTTTGAAAGTCTGAATTGTTTACCGTAGCCAACAGATCGGCGGATTTCCTCTTCTCCCTAGCGGCAGATATGTCTTCATCAGAGCTATCCGGGTCATTCATAACGGCTTGCTCTTCTAATCGGGCAGCCTCCGCCGCCTTTTGATACTCTTCGAACGTCGCACCCGATAACTGACTCATATCGCGCGGCAAGTCATCAAATCCCCATTGAATAGCCGGTGTGATAGCCGGACCAACCCCATTATCGGCTTGCCATTTCCGCCAGTCTTCTTCCACTACTTTTATGACGTCACGAAACTCATCGCTGTTTTCACCACCATATCGGTGTTCTAGGTCGACGTTTAACCATAGTGCATCAATCGCTTTATCGATTTCACCCCTTTCAATTAAATCAAGAGCAAGACGAACATTTCCATTGCCCTGCTCTTGAGCGTAACTACCACGCCATTCAGGAATGACCTCTTTCGCGTACTCAATATTCCGCACCGAATCCTCTAAAAGACGTTCAGTTGAATTAACATCAGGATCGCGCATAACGCCCCCTTCAAATTGAGCTGTTTCAGATTTAGTAGATTCCGGTAACACCACTGTTTTAATAAACCCACGTTCGTAATAGTCAGCAATATCCTGATGTGTGATCCCGGTTTCGGACTGCGCTGATGTATCGGCCACGATTGCTTTCTTGGTGTCACCATCGATAACAACCTTACCGTCTGGCATTAAAGTAATTTTCGATATGCCAAATCCATTCGGTTTGCCATCTGGACCATTGAGCTCTGGGAACAGATCAAGCACATTGCGCCTATCCAACTCAACACCGTCTTTGGATAAGGTGATCGCCGACGAAGAAACTTGTTGTGTTTGGTCCTGGACTAACCTATCGGCCATTGTCTGGAACGCCTGAGCCAACCCCTTGCGTTCTAAATAAGCGTTTGTAACGCTAAAATCATCGGGTTCTATACCAAAAACAGGCGAAAGGCGACGAATAGCATTGTCAAAAAACTGCCCAGGTACATCGCCTGTAACATCCTTAAGGGTATGTAAACCTTCCTTCCGCAAAGCGACATCCAGGCTATCCCCTTCGTAGTCCTGATAATGATCGAACGTCCACTCTTCCGACCGCAGTAAAACGGTCGAAATATCAGCCGCCAAACCAGAAGACAACGCCACATCGACAGTGCTTTCTGCCACAACACGGATAGTAGTACTGTCACCGGCCAACTTCTTTCTGGCATCAGCAACAGCACTATGCCAAACATCAGATGCGGCATGGAAAGCATCAGCCGCCTGCTGTAAGCCCGGATCTTCATGCTTTTGTAGATAGCGGGTATCGCCCGCTTTTTCTTCCCCATAGACACGAACCAGTTCGCGCTGATATACCTCATCAGCATCCACTAGCGTCTGATATTCGACCGCCGTCAGTTCCGCAACGGTAGGCGCCGAGCCTTCTGGGGCGATAGACTTGTTGGATGTAATTGCATTCTCTGTATCAATTAGCCTAATCGTTCTGGACTGATTGGCTAATTTGCTTTCCAAGTCATAAATCAAATCATGCAAATTATTAAGAGGCTCGGTTAGATTCGAATACGTTTCAATCTGCTCTGGCGTTGGGTTCTTGAGAGCATTAAAGTCATTAGCTTCGGAAAGCAATCGATCACGCTCTGCAATTGCTATATTTAGCCGCTCAAATTCTGGTTCATGTTCGCTAGGCTTTTCGGTCATTCGCAAGCTGTCTCGAAACTTTTTACCATCCTCAGTTAATACGCCCCATTCAATTTCTGTATTAGGAAATTGCCGCTGCAACTGTTTTACAAGTTCTGTAGCGTACCCCAGCCGGCGATGATCATTTTCCACTTCGACCATCTGGATTGCGGGTATTCCGTTATAGATTGAGTAATCCAGTTTCCCTACTTGAACACCACCAACCTCCGCGATTAACGTTTGGTCGACCTGTCCAGAATATGCTCCGCGTGTTACATCCTTAAACGCGACCAACTGACTTTGAAATCCGTAATCTCTTACAAGATCGGGATACTCAATCAAGACCGACAACGGGGGCATAGTTGCCGAAATAGTGCTTTCCGAGTTCTCAGGTGAATTCAGATAAAGTGCATTGTTTACGGCGGCACGATGAACATCGGCAACGGCATCAGCAGAAGTTGCCGCGTCGGAAAAAGCCGAATAGGTTCCTAACGTAACATTCCATTTTCGACCATGATTTTCCAACTGCTCGACAACGACCTGAGAAGCAAACTCAGACAATGTCAGTTCATGAGGTTGTCGCTGATCGGCAGTTAGCGCTTGGCCCTGCTCTTGAACTAACGCTTGTTCGAGCCCGAGAACAAATGTCTGAATTTTTTCCGCATCGGACGCCGCCCGGAAAATCTCCATTGGATCATCCCGCAAAGCCTTAATCCACGAGCCAACATAAGCCGCATGTTGACCAGGATCATGACCAATACCAAGCTCTTCACCCAAGATCATACTGGCAATCTCCGCCCTTAATTCTTCTTTGGCGTAAGCCTCGCTTCCGAATGGATGTGCAATGTCCCGATTCAGCCGGTCTTCGTGTCCAGTCCAGTGTCCCAACTCATGCAACGCGGTCGCATAGTAATTTTCTGCGGTTGGAAACTGACCTTTTTCCGGCAAGTGAATGCTATCAGTAGACGGTCTATAAAACGCACGGCTACCGCCGTTATGATGTATATCGGCACCTGACGCCGCTAATATATTTTCTGCTCGTTCAATGGGGTCCCAAGCTATCTCTTTCTTTTCAAGCGGCGGCAAACCATCGATCTGTTCAGCATTAAACACCGTTGCAAAGAAAACCCGTGGACGTTCCAACTTTATGACCACCTTCACCGGATTGCCTTCTCCGTCTAAAACCGGATTGCCGTTATCATCCCGCTTCGTTTGCTCATCGGTAAATTTCCAATATTGAACACCAGTCCCCTTCTCTCCTTTTCGGACTTGCCCACCAAGCTCACCAGCTTGCTTATAGGTCATCCACCGATTATCGTTCCTATCCTCCGACAATAAATGGAGAGTGTTGATACCTTTATATCGATTGCCGGTAACAGGGTTATATGGGAGAAATCCACCCGCTTCGTCCGGGTTCCAAGGCCGTTGCCACGGGGCCGTCCCTTGTTCTAGTTGTTCAATTAATTTCTCGGCAACAACTTCGTGAAAAGGTTTCTTAGCTTTATCCATTGAAACATCCTCCTGACGAATAACGCCATTTATTGGAGCGTCGGCAATGCCGACTACATTGGTTGTGATGGGGTTGTTAATCTCGTCGATAAGCACCTTGGTGCCAGGCATAACAATCTCGCCGAAGGTATCCTTTACTCCATGAGAGTAAAGCACCCATGATTGATCAGGCGTTCTATCGGATGGCAACATATTTCCAGAAATATTCATTTCCGATTGAGCCGCTTCTTCTGATGTTGGGTATGAGCGATACCAAATACCGTGTTGAAACTTCGCGTATTGCTTATTCTCTAGCTGATAGATTCCGTCTTGTTTCGGTGGTTGCGTGCAAGGGGAAAAAGGTGATTCGCCAGAACTGGCTGAAGTCTCAATGACGTTGGTCGATTCATCATCCTGTAATGATGAATCATGGACATGCATATCCAAATCGTCACTTTCACTATTTGCGGAGTCCTTACCGCGATTCTTCTCAATTAGATCGACAACAGGTTTTGAAGCAGTGATGCGTTCAAAAACCCCTACCCCACCTTCGCCAGTAGGTATAAAAACTCTATCAGACCAATTGATGCGCTCCACAAAAGCGCCTTGATCTTTTAGCAATCGTTTCTCTGCGTCAGTAAAATAACTACGACCCTTAATCTCTATACGGTCTTCAAAATTCACCTTAGCAGTAGAAATCTCCCACCCATTGGATAGAATTGCTTTGTTACCCTTTTTGATTGATTCGAACAAATCGCCCACCGACATTCCAGCAAGACCGGAATCAAGGCCTAGATTTTTCAGTGTTTGTTTGGCGGACTTAGGCCCCAACATTCGGCCAAGTAATTGTTCGCCGTCGTCTGTTTGTAATCGTTGAATGGTTTCCGCACCTTCGACACGGTCCCAGATTGGCAAAATGACACCGACAAGCATGCGTTCGGTTTTTGTTTCAGTTTTCGGGGCATTGGCGATTTGCTCGTTCCAAAGTTTTTTTGCTTCGGTTTCGTCTATCGCCCGAGTCAAAGTAACCCTCTGATAAGAGCCAACACCATTTGAATTAACTGCTCGATAGTCATACCCGCGACTGATAACATCAGCGTTGTCGATATATCGATAATCATGTTTTTTGATTGTATGAACAATACCCCGACGGACAGATTTACCATCGGAATCTAACCGCTCCCCAATGTCGCCGAGATAAAACACATCGCCTTTGCTCTTTCCGAACTCAGAGACGAACCACCCGCTTAGATCACCTTCTTTAGGGTTATCCTTGACGAACTTTTTAACCTCATCCCACTTGTAATAGTGGACTTCATTCGTGACGGCCAATTCAACATAACGAGTCTGGGCACCGGTTTTCTTATCCTCATAAGCAACATCATCCCGCGTTTTTTGGATGCTCAAAGCGGTCATTGTCTGTAGACCAACATCGTACAAACCACGTTGCTTTGCGTAATCAACGGCTTCAATAAGACGTTGCTCGAATTCGCCAAAAACTTGATTCTGCATGCCAGTTTTCAGTGACAGCAGGCGGTTTAAAAACTGCGGTATAGCCGGCAGATTGCTCTCATTCAATGAAGCATTTTCATCAAGCAGATTAAGCCCCATCTGCTTGGTAACTTCGTGGAACTTAAGGCTTGTGGTCCCACGATACAGATCACGAAAAAAGTTATTCAGTGCGGTCGATGCATATTGGCTTTCAAGATTGTCGGAAGCGGTAAACATACCCTGGCTAGTGGCCTCTCTCTGCCCGCGAGTAAGCGCTCCGAGTTGGTCAAGCCGACGAGCAATTGAAGATACAAATCGTTTTTGTGCCTTTAAGTTAGTGGTAGGTAATACATAATGGGGCTCTTGGGCTTGATTGGTTCGATGAGTTCGCCCAAACCCTTGAACGGCGGCATCGGCTCGCCAACCAGGTTGTAAGATGTAATGAATCCGTTTACGTTGATTCTCCGCAGTGTTGTCGGCATGAAAGCTATAACCGGTCCCGCCAGCACCCGAAAATATGAGAATGTCCTTTTTGTCGGCTTGAAACGCCTCAGCGTCGGCCCGAGAAGAGTTCTTGCCGCGCTTTTCTTCGACAACTCGTAGATTACCTTCATCATCGCGAGATTGAACAAAGCGCCGTCCACGGCCAGTAACCTCTGCGACCCGATCAGAACCAAAAGCATTGATGATTGAATCCAATGGATTTTCAGGAACACGGATTTGATGCAACGTGTCTAGCAGCGAATCGCGCAAAGCAATTGCCTCTCGATCAAATACTTGATTCCCTTCCGAGTCACGTACTGGAATGTAGGTGGTGTTGCCGTTAGCGTCTTGTGTTTGCTCATAAGCAGCTACCGGGAATCCGTTTCTGACATAATCCATTAGCATTTGCCGAGGCGTAAAATCCAATTCCTCCAAAGGGGCATCATTCGCCGTAGCGTCGGCGATAATCCTCTCCTGTGCTGCTTCGTTTGTATTTACCAACTGAATCACAGCCGCATGGCCAGCGTCCAGTTGGTCGCGGATATGATCTATCACTGCCGGCGTCTGCATGGCAGTGACAATTTGATTGAAGAATCGTTGATGTGCGCCCCAGAACTGCGACATAGCCGCACTTTTACCCGGACCACTCTTACCGGCTTGAGTGAGTTCAAGAGCTTGCTCAACGTTATTTAGAACAACTTGCCAAGCGCCGGCCAGTTCGTTGTAAATATCTTCCTGTAAATCAGATAGTGGATGTTCCAACCTTTCATAAGACACACCATCGTAGGACAGCGACCTTGCCAAATACATGCCCATCGCCTTCATGTCTCGGCTGATCAATTCCATTGATGCAATGCCGCCTTTCGACACCCCGTTGATAAAGGCAGTTGTGTCGGCAAACGGCGTGCCCTCGCCCCATAAGCCAAGACGATCCGCATAGCTAAGATTGCTTATCTCGGTAGCCCCGGTGGCTGACACGTAGGTAACACGCGCATTAGGCAATTCGCGTTGTAAGTTAATACCGGCTATCGCTTGTTGTGATGGCTTCTTGACGCCTCGTTTTCCCTTAATAGCAATGGCATTACCCATGCTATGGGCTTCATCAAATGCGATAACACCATCAAAATCCTTACCTAACCAATCTATGATCTGTTGAGCGCGAGACTTACCGCCCTTTTGTCCCAAATCATTTGCCTGCTTTTTCTCCCCGCCGCGTAGCGTCGAATAGGTTGTAAATAATATGCCTTCTTCTTGATTGATTGCGTTACCAGCTTTGGTCTTTCCCTGGAAAAACAACTTTGACGGGTCGCCTCCCACACCCGCAAAATCCCTTTTAGCATCCTCTATCAAGCCTTCATTAAAAGAAACCCAAACGGCTTTTTTCCGACCTTGCAACATGTTATCCAAAATGATGCCGGATATTTCGCGTCCCTTACCAACACCAGTGCCATCACCAATGAAAAAGCCTTTCCTTGAACCATTCGGCAAAGTTTCTGAGTGCGCTTGCCCTGCATAAACAACGGCCTCAATTTGAGCAATCGAAAGTAATCCGTCTTCGATCAATCCCTTTGGCAATAATGGGGCATATGACGGTGCAGGTGGTTGGACAGCTGACATTGCCGCCGACTGCACCAATTTACCTGGATGTGGTTTAGCGCCTTGTACTGTAAGACGTTGTGGAGCGTAGTTCGCAAAGACAGAATCAGTAAATTCGGTAGCCAGATCATCCTTAGCTTCTACTGCAACGCTTGCGGTACTGTTGCTTGTAGTGAGGCTACTATTTCCTCCAGTATTTCCGCCGCTGCTTCCTCCAACGTTTCCGATAACTCTATCTGGAACTCCACTCCCGGCTCCGATTCCGTCATTAGGGACATAGCTATCTTCGGTTGAGCCTCTAACTTCGCTATCAATAGGAGTGGTTCCGGAATCGGCCCCGTTTCCAGCAGATTCCGCTCTAACGCCGTCCGCACCAATGCTAATGCCGCTAACTCCGTTTCCGGATTGAATGGTATCTGACACTGGCGGAGTGTTTGGGCGGCTTGCCTGTTTATCGGGTGTTGATTGAATATGTTGACGGTCATTTCTTATGCCCTCTAATAATGCTGGTAATTCGGCCACCGAATCTACTTTGCCGGTCAATATCGGCTGCGTCGTGGCCCCGTTTTTGTCAATTACTAAAATCTGATTGTCGAATGTGGTTCCGTATTTGGCATATTCTCGCCCGGAAATGCCTATGTTGGCCCTTACATTGTATTTGGCTTGTACCTCTTTCCACCACGAAGCAAATGTAGGCTTATCCGCGGCCATGCCGTTCCCTACAATCGCCACCAACCGTCCGCCTTCATCTAGGCGCTTTAACGCTTGTTCGAGATGTCTTGCACCATTAGTTGTGTCCCGCTGCCCTTGTACACGACCAGCGGACGAACTGAATGGCGGATTCATTACAACCACTGTCGGCTTAAACTCGATAGGTAGAACGTTATCCAACTGCTCGGCATTTTCTTTAAATATTGTCGCCTCGGGAAACAAGGCGCCCAATAAAGATTGTCTACGGGGTGACAATTCATTCAGGATCAGTGTGGCTCCAACCATCTTTGACCATATGGCCAAGTCCCCTGTACCAGCAGACGGCTCGGCCATAACATCATCCCTTTTGACATTCGCAACCCAATTAGCAACGAACGACAGGGCGGGTGGTGTGCTGAACTGTTGGAACTCCTCCATTTCCTCATCACGTCGAGTCTGAGTAGGCAATCGTTGAACCCGGTTAGTCAAGTCAACGACCTTTAGCCTGGCTTGTTCTGCATCCAATGCGTTCCAGTTTGGGTCTTCGGTCCCGAGCAAGTGGATATTAAATGCAGCTTCTAAGGCATCATAAGCATCCTTAGATAAATAGTCGCCACCGGCCTGGGTTCCGCCAAACGCACGATTAGCTTCCTCAGTTAATACCTTGGATGTAACACCACCATCTTCACTCAGACGTTGCGCCAATCGTAATGCGAGTAAATGTCGAGCATCATTAGGGGATGAATCCATGCGTTCCTTAATCACCACCTCTGGTTTGTCGACCGGCGTTGGCTCGGGAACAAGCCAATCTTCAAAAACATTGAAAAAATCGAGTTGTCCTTGATTAGAATTAGGTTTCTTCGCCATTGGTCAGACACCTATTCATGATTTACTGAATCGATACGGCTTTCTAATGCATCAGCCTCATTTAAGGCGTCCTCATTGAATGCACCAAGCCGTTCGGCTTCGTCAGGATCGAAGTCCACAACAGAACCAGGCACCATAGCATCAAGCAGCTTCACCCCCACTACATCGACTGCATCAACCTCTAACTCCATTTCTAATTCCGCATCGACATTCAAATCATTTACACCGTCACCGTTACTCATCAAGTCCACCCTGTTTGCTAATGTTAAAATCCGGCTTTCCTTTAACGTCTTGATACGTCTGCTTGCACGTTGGAAACCCACTACACCCCCACCAAAACGCTCCCTTTTTTCGCCCTGGCCGCCTCGACAAGCCCTTTCCACATGACATGCATTTATGAACATCAGACACTAGAGACGCTTGTTTGGGGACCGGCCGACCATCCTTGTCTTCAGCGGCATGCCGGCACCCATCAGAGAACCCAGTACAGCCCCAGAAATATTCGTTTTTGTCCTTTTTCTTGATCCGGCGCAAAGGCTTTCCGCAATCCGGACAAGGATTGAAAGCAACCTTGATCCCAATGCCATTCTGCTTAACGTTAGCCACCTCTGTACCGATGTACTCCATCAACTCAGTGACAAAGGTAAGTGCATTGATGTCGCCACTTTGGATAGCCCTTTGCTGTTCGTGCCATAGAGCAGTCATATCGGGATACTTAGCTTTATCGGGCAAAGTGTCATAAAACTCTCGCCCTGTAGGAGTGCTTATAATGTTGTTACCCTTTTCCGTCAGATAGCCACGATCAAACAAAGTAGCAATGATGGTGTCACGTGTCGCCGGAGTACCAATACCCCCGTGTTCGCCTTCCTTACCCTTGTCCTTTTCGATAAGGAGCTTTCGTAGACGATCATCCCGAACATATTGAGCGACGCGAGTAAGGTCTGTTAACAGAGTGGCCATTGTGTACAGTGGTCGCGGCTTCGTTTCCATCTTACTTGCAACGGCGTCCGTACAATCTCCGCCCTCGCCTGCCTTTAACACGCGAAGATCCTGAGCTATGTCGTTTTCATCACCTTCCAAATCCTCATTACCTATATCGTTTCGATATAACGACTTCCATCCCGCCAAGGTAGTGACGTTCGAGCGAACGCCAAACCGATGCGTAGCGGCTTCAAGGACAATATCGGTTTGATCGTATTGATGTTTGGGCCAGAATTGCGCGATATAAGCACGGGCAATGAGCATGTATATTTTCTGCTCGCCATCAGTCAGATTAGAAAAATCGGCAGTGGCCTCGGTGGGAATGATGCCGTGGTGGGCACTGGCGCTAACCTTCGACGAATTGAATGCACGGCTCTTTATTGATGGATCGGCCTTTTGCGCGACAAGGGTTAGCGTCGGTGCCGTTTTAGCAATAGCAGCCAAAACATTCGGAGCATCACCATGTTGGTCTTCACTGAGATACTCGCAATCACTCCGATTGTATGTAATCAGCTTGTGCTTTTCGCGTAATGATTGCGTTATGCCCTTCGTTTGGTCGGGACGAAAACCGAATTTCCTTGAAGCATCAGTCTGAAGCTTCAATAAATTGTACGGAAGCGGCGGATGCTGATCTTTCTTTTTGGTAGTAGCACTAACAAGGGTAGCCGGTACGCCCTTAGCCTCATCAGCAATACCCTGTGCATGATTCTGATCCGAGAGACGGCCTTTTTCATCAACAGGATCGCCAACAACAATTTGATACCTGGCCGGGAACGACAAACCACCAAAAGCAAACTGCCCAGTGACATTGTAGTAATAACTCTTGGTATGCGTTTCAAACTCCCTATCCCGTCTAACAACCAGACCGAGAATAGGCGTCTGCACCCGACCGACACTCAACACACCTTGAAAACCCGCCTTATTCGCGGCCAGCGTATAGGCACGACTCATGTTATAACCATATAACTGATCGCCAACACTCCTGGCCTCCGCTGCCGCCGACAAACCGGCGAACTCCCGGTTGTCTCTCATGCTCGCAAGCGACCTTTTAACGACACTAATATTGTTGTCATTGATGAGCAACCGTTTGACGGGTAACGAACAAGCCGCATACTCCAAGATTTCATCAACCAATAGCTGGCCTTCGTCGTCAGGGTCGCCCGCGTGTACAACGCTCTTGGCTTGTTTTAATAAGGAGGTGATGATCTTGAGTTGGTCTTTCTTATCATTCGATGGCTTTTTCTTCCACGGGATATGCGAGATAGGCAAATCATCCATATTCCATTTGCCGAATCTAGGATCGTAGTCTTCTGGGTCCAGCAGTTGCAGCATGTGACCGTAGCACCACGTCACATAGCTATCGCCGCAGTCATAGTAACCATCTTTGCGCGATCCGCCGCCCAATCCATCAACTATGGCCTTAGCCAGATCAGGCTTTTCTGCAATAAACAATTGCATAAAGATCTCCTTTTTACCAAGTGAAAACCGGGCGTATAACGCCCGTGATTTGAGAGCGATTGATTAAGCCAAAATAGCGACCATCAAACGATCCCTTGTTTATATCGGTCATAAGTAGAACCTCTGACTCACCTAATTCATGGGTTGCTCTGAATTTCGGCATTGGGCGACCTGCACCATCAAGTTCATAAGGGGCGCTATATGGCAATAAAACATCGTTAACCCAAACTCCATCATCACCAATGGAAACGACATCAGTTTTAGCCGCTAAAATTTTTTTCATCATGTAGCCATATCCGCCTGGGCAAAATCCAGCACCGATATAGCCCCTAGTCATGGCTAAATCGAATACCTCTCGTTGTGGAGGACAGAACATTACATAGGCACCCTTCTCCACCGGGTCGTTGGTTTTCCAGTAAAGCCCAACAGGAATGCTACGTGTTGAATTGAATCGCGCACCAACGGCGTAGGCGATTCCGAATAATGCGAGATAGGAGATACCAAGCATGGCAATCAATGAAGTAAGCCGCATCATAACTTGATGGCCTCATCACGCCTTGCTTCATGCGTCTTAAGTAACTTATCGGAAACCTTAGGAGGCGGAATAGATGCTCTGGCCTGAAATACCGGATCCTTGAAATATAGGGGCTGGACGCCGTAAATAGCAGGGTAGCCTGCGGCATAAATCACCATGTCCCCCGGTTTCTCAATCAACCCATCTGCTCCTTTAACCGGACCAGGCATGCGTAGACATTCATCCGGAGTCAACAGGGGCCGTTGTACTTCCTGAATGGTCCTAGAGACTTGCGCCAATAACGCGCTGGTTCGCCGACCGCTGGTTGTAATTTGTTCTTTTGCAACTGTGGTTTGACCTGTCAGTTTGGATAGATGATCAGCAGTCTCTACCCTGTTTGGTGGATAAGCATTCTGTACATGACAGTTAGAGGTTATCGATTCATCAGCGCCATAACCCGTTTCACGGCTTTTTAATTGGTTAATATCTTGGCAAATCAGATAGCACTTAATCCCGTAACCCGCCACAAAAGCCAGAGACTCTTGCAAAATATCCAGTCTGCCGAGACTAGGAAACTCGTCGAGCATCATTAGCATTCGATGCTTGTAATGAGCTTTAGGACGACCATTCTCGAATTCCATCTTGTCAGCCAAAAGCCGGACAATCATATTCACCATAACCCTAACTAACGGTCTTAGCCGCGCTTTATCATTAGGCTGGGTGACTATGTATAAACTGACTGGATCATCGAAGTTCATCAGATCTTTGATGCGAAACTCAGACTTACGCACATTGCGCTGAACAACTGGATCGCGATACAAAGCGAGATACGACTTGGCCGTAGAGAGAACAGAACCAGCCTCTTCTGGAGGACGATCCATCATATCCCGAGCGGCAGAGCCAACCACCGGATGGTTTTTACCAAATGCATGCCCGTAGGTTGTCATTTCCACCCAAAGCTCGGCAATGTCTCTATTAGGATCAGACATAATGGCATCCACAATAGGAAGAGATGCCTCACCACCCTCATCCCTGGCCTTATACAGAACATGCATAATCACACCGACAAGCAAAGCCTGAGCTGTTTTCTGCCAATGCGTTTCTAAGCCCTTACCATCTGGATCAACTATCAATGTCGCCAAATTCTGGACATCGCCGACTTCATACTCCGTACCAAGCCTAATCTCATCCAATGGATTCCAACATACACTACCTTGCAGCGCCGCCGGCTCGAAACGCAAAACCTTGTTCCTTGCATATTTTTTTCGCCAACCGGACGTTAGAGCCCATAGCTCGCCTTTTAAGTCGGTAATAACCGCGCTACGTTCCCAAGACAATAGCGTAGGAATAACTAAACCAACGCCCTTACCGGAGCGTGTGGGCGCATAGCATAGTACGTGCTCCGGACCGTTATGCCGCAAGTATCGTGTAACACCCTTCTTATCGATCCATGCACCTACATAGACTCCTGAAACCGGCTCAGACTTTTTACCGAAGAGCCGAGAAAATAAACCGACAGAACGAGGCAACAAGCCGGCCTCTTCAATATCCTTCTTGTTAGCCCATCGGGCGGAGCCATGCAAATACGGATTAACCTTCGATGAATTCGCAATCACCATCTTTGCGACAACCAACCCAAGTAAACCGACAGCAGTAACGGACATACCAACACTGCCGGCTTTCATAAAGCTGTCCTGATAGATCCCATACCAATCACTAGACCAACGCAGTACAGCCCACGGTGCGTATATATGGTTGTAATGAGGGCCCAGCGTTGACTGGTAATTGAACTCATCGGCAAAGAACTGGGTTGCCGATTGAAGGCCAGCGACTAACGATGTAACGGCCAACGCAGGTATGACTATTCCAACCCGAGGTTTACCTGCGCGAACTTGGGGACCGACTGCATTGTTAAATTTATCTTTCATTTGATACGCCCCTTTTAGCGGCTAAAAGGCAAAAACCCTATGACTGATGTTATGGACAACATCGCTCACAGCATTTAATGTATTTTATAAGATATTTATATATGAAATGATACTATCAACAATGACTTACAAAGGCAAATACCTTAATTTATTTTATGGTTAACTCCCCAGAAGGAACCGAGGCGCATGTCTAACAAAGGAAGAAAGTGGCTATCTACTTCGGCCTTTTGAGAGCGTTATTGCACCAGACTCACCAACAGACACAGCATCACCTACCGATAAACGCTTTAGACGTACCGCCATCTTTTCATCGACCGGCAAGACACACACAACATCATCACGCTTTAGAAGCACAAGAGCCGCGCCATCAACTCGTCTTAATCCAGCAAAAGACAGCGTACCAGCATCACCTTCACTGTATCGCCTATGCATCGGCACATTGATACCCCTTAACCGCTTGCCTTCGCGCTCAGCAATGTATTTATCGGCCTCAACAGATACGATCAATCCTGCCCCAGAAACTGACCGTCGCAATGCGTTATTACGCTCGGCTCCTTGCTGCTCCATACCACCAGATACATTGCCCGACAGTAACATTTCAACTCCTGCGGCGAAGCGAACCATAGCGAGACTGGACAAGTCTCGCAAACGGTTGCGGCTTTCGGGCGGCGGTCTTCGCCCAACGCCGCTAACGTTGGGCTTGTTGAAGAATCCGAAGAACCCATCACGTCGCTTCGTTCCAGTGAATCGCTCTCCATTGACTGCATAGACTCCTGATCCAACGCCGCTAACGCCACTTCCAATTCCTCTTCCTCGCTCAGATTGTTGTTCATTTCTTCTCACCGTAGTGTTATTTAATAAAGACAGCCGTTGCCGCTCCAGAATAGGATCGGCAAAAACTAAAGGAATGCCGGCATCTACCGCCGTTCTTACAATTCGTGCTTTGAATTCGGCACTACCCGAAACCGTGATTGTGCTCCCGTACCTTTCCATCGCCATCCGCAATGCCACCTCCAACCCATCAGCGGAAGAACCTCGGGAAACCTTAAGCTTGTCACCATCATCACGGATCGCCGAAGAATCAGCGCGGTAAATTATGGTGCCTTTCTTTGTGACTCCATCCAGCTTAACTTTCACACCATGACGAATTCGCGCACCACCTATTCCACCGATAGTATCCCCACTCAATCCTTGCGCAGCATCCCGAGCCCGTAAAGCATTAAGAGCATCAACATCACCAGAAGACGCCTTACGTCTCAACCAATCAGCCCACTGTTGCGGCCTGTGACGTTCAAATATTGCCTGCCTTTCCGCCTGGCATTGCTGATTAGCATGTTGAATGTCGGCCAATAACGACTTGCTTGCCAATGCATACAGAATCTTCTTTTCGATGCGAGACTTCGTAGAGAGCTTTATCACAGCCCGCTTTAACTTGGCCGCTCGGTTTGCGGCATCTATCTTGCGAGTCCTCTCTTCACGCACCGACTTCCATTGTTGAGCACGCAACGCCCGTTGATTAGCCTGTTCATTTTTATACCGAGCAAATAACAGCGTTGTATCAAGCCTGGATCTAACCGGCCTCGGCTCATATAACTTCCCTCGCCCTGTAGATTGCGAAGCGACACCCGAGTCTTTAGAAAGAGACTCGAACACACCAAGACGACCCTCAAGTTTTCCCTTTGATAAATCACGTGCAACGGTACTCGCCTTAACCATCAAGCCATCATTATCAGAAATAACAAAACCATTCCCTCTTTCCTGCAACGTAAGGCCGTGCTCGCGAAGCACCTTGTGAAATTCATCCCAAGAGACTGCCGCATGGAGTTGATCTAAACATTCACGCCGAACCCAACTGAGCAAGCTTTCAACACCAGCATGACGCTCCATGTCGGCAGCTCGGTTTTCACTTGCCACTTTGCTGGGTTGATGATTATCTCGCTCAAGACCATACTTTATCTCTATGGCCTCGCACAGATTACCGAGAACCTTGTGGTCGTTATATGAGTTATGAATGGTTAAACGTGTCGGATGAATTTTATTGATGGCAATATGCATGTGCAGATTATCCGTGTCGCAATGGACAGCACTAACACGCTGATGCTCACCATACCCTAACCCTTCGCAAATAATTCTTTCTATCTCCTTTAGGACTTCATTACTAGGCCGCTCGCCTTCACGAAAACTTAAAATAAGGTGATAGGTCTTGTCCGATTCAGCGCGGGTATTCATTCCTTGAACAGCGGTTACTTCGATGATTGCAGCCGTTAAATCCTCCGACTGACAGTTAGTCACAGAAGTGTATTCAACACGCTCATTCTTATCCTGATCGTCAGATATGTAACTGACAAGAGCATCGAAGTCGCTTTTCTTGATCGACTTCATCGGAACATGTTTCGCGATCATAAGCGCAAAATTTTAGCCGCTAAAATCACAGGTCGGACCTTGGCATTATTACCGCCTTCATAACTTCAACCATTTTGTCTTGCGTAGCCTCGATACGTGCAAGTGCAGCCCTAATAGTGGACTCACCGAACTGTGCGGTGCGAGCATCATTCGTTAGCCAGAGCTTCAGCAATCCACCAAGCCGCCCCAAATCGCCATTGATCTTAGCGAGCTCCATAACGCGCTCGTTGTCGGTAATGCTTTTAGGAGCATAACCAAGACCAAGGAATCTCAAGTAGGCAGATGTGCTATGGCCGGTTTGCCGAGCATTCGCCTCAATAGCCGCCTTTTCATCTGGAGTAACCCACACATAGATCGGGGTACTTCCCTTCCTCGTCGCGTTCTTCTCTGTCATGTTCCCCTCTGATGTTCAACTATCGGCGGTAGCCGATTGACCTCGTAGAGCAGGATTCCCATTGAGTGCATAGCGCGAATAAAGGGAAGTGAAGTACATGTGTCGGCTTCGCCGGTACATGTACTTCACATATCCTGCCCCGACCTTTCGGTCGGTAACTCCACAACATGTTATCAAACACTCAATCAACTACAAAAAAAATAATCGACGTATGTATGTAATCTTATATAAAATAAAGAAAAATCTGTTTACATAGCTTATTTTTTGCATACGTTTTGACTCAAAATTGACTCAAAATTGACTCAAAATTGACTCAAAGTTGACTGAGACACACCTCCAGTGAAATTAGATGAATAAAAGTTATACGGAACAGCTTGCGGAGTGGGTGAAGAAAAAAAACGCAGTGAAAAAGCGCGACCGAAACCTAGTGATGTTTCAGGCAGTGAAAAATGACGTTTGCGAAGCGATATCGGCGGGCTATGCGATACGAACCGTATGGGAAAACATGTATGAAACTAAGCGGGTCACGATTGGTTATCACCAGTTCCTGAAATATACAAACCAGGCACTTAAAAAAGCCAACCAAACCCGACCAAAACAAAACACTACACAACTAGTTCCGAAGAAAGGAGCCAAACCACCAGAAAGACCTAACCCCAGCAATCAACAGAAACCACAAAACTTTAAATTCGATCCATCACCCAATAAAGAGGATTGGCTCTAATGTCAAAAATACACATGGTATTACAAGGGAAAGGGGGTGTTGGCAAGTCGCTAATCGCCGCCTTGATCGCACAATACAAAACTAGCAAAGGTCATACGCCTCCTTTATGCGTAGACACCGACCCAGTGAATGCAACGCTGAACGGGTACAAAAAGCTCAACGTCGTGAAGCTCGATATATTAGATGGCGATGAAATAAATTCTCGCCATTTCGACAAATTGATTGAAATGATCGCAAGTAGTGAAAGCGATATCGTTATCGATAACGGAGCAAGCTCATTTGTGCCACTGTCAAACTACTTGATGACCAACGCAGTACCGCAACTATTGAAAGAAATGGGCCATACACTCGTAATTCACACGGTAGTAACGGGTGGACAAGCATTGGTCGACACCGTGGCCGGCTTTGGTCAGTTAGTTCAGCAGTACCCGGAGGAAGCAGAGTTTGTAGTATGGCTAAACCCCTATTGGGGCCCAATAGAAGACAACGGTAAAGGGTTCGAGCAAATGAAAGCCTATACGGCGAACAAATCGCGCGTGGCGGCGATTGTAAAAATACCGGACCTCAAAGCCGAAACATTCGGTCGAGACTTGAGCGATATGCTACAAGATAAAATGACATTCGAAGAAGCTATTGCCGCAGAGACAAACACCATCATGATGCGGCAACGTCTAAAACTGATCCGGAGCCAACTGTACGATCAAATGGATACGGCGGTGATTCTGTAATGAGAGATGATCAAATAGAAAGTCTGATTCGGGAAATCGCGACTAAGCATGGCATTGCAGTCGGTCGCGACGACCCTATCTTGATACTGCAAACGATCAATAATAGATTGCTACAAGACGGCGCAAAGGCTCAACAAGATATGCTTGATCAATTCAAACAAGAGCTAGAAGTGTTGGCAATGCGCTGGAGCGAAGATGCTAAAAACAAAGCCGAACGCATCGTAAATGCGTCGTTGAACGCCAGTAAGGAATCAATGGAAAACATGATGGCCCAAGGTGCGCGGGAAACAATAAAATCCGTGAGGGCCGAAATAGATACTTCGTTAAACAAAATTAATCGACCAATCCGTGAGGCCAAGAGAATTGCGATTATGAACATAATCGCTGGCAGTATGACTATTATTGCTGTGACCACATTTCTAACATTCACAGTCTGGTTCAAATAAAGCGCCGCATAGACAAATGGTAGCAATCGCGACTTTACCAAATGGCAGCGTTTGGTAATATGGTTTTCATCTTGGAATCGAAAGCCCGAATTTGGGAATAAGCACACTTGGCACCGTGTTGCGTGTCAATAATGGCCCTTAATATATCCAATTCCGCATTCCCAACAAACTGGTAGCTGTAAAACCAGCTTGCATAAAAACCAAAGACCATGTTCGCGTCCTAACACCGTGATAGAGCCACGCGAAATTAGATCCCAAATATGCCAAAAACCCGTACCCAGAATATGGCACATTGAGGGCCAACAATAAGCTTCCAAGCAACCCAAGCACAGAGCCGCTCCATCCAACAAACACAACCAGGCGACTACTCTCTGAACTCATCATGAACACTATCCCATTAAAAAGATAAACCGACCAGCCTAAAGTCAACGGCGGACATTGGCCCGCCATCCAAAATAATTATACGAGTACTCTATAAATTTATTCTGTAATGCGAGACTCTATGATGTATCTCATTCTGTGGTCCAAGCGATAGCTGAATGGCTTAATGTTGTTTCGCTCAACAGTTAAAACCCAGTTAGGGAAATACTCTTCATGCAAACAAATCACGGTTAGGGTCATACCGTTGTCTTTTGACACTACGGCCGGTAATACACCTCCCATCCCGCTTGGAATATTAACCAACTTGAAACCTTTGTATGTGTTCAGCAAAGATTCAATATCTTCTTGAATAATATAATGGCCTGCATCAATAAGCTGAGAACACTTGGAATGGCAAAACACCACGCGATTTGTATTCGGACCTAAAATAGTCAACGTAGCTACGCCGCTATGAACACCGGCACGGTAGTTTATCTTGCCTATGGTGTAATCAGCATTTGACACGCAATAGATAGGCAAGCCATCCAACTGGTTAAAATAAGTCTCATCACACGTTGTTGAAACCTCATATTCCCCAATGATGTCGATCTCTTTAAATAGCCCTTTGTCTGGAATTACGTCAGCAGCTTCAATGTGAAGCATATCAAGCCAAGCGATTAGTGATTCACGGGTTCGGAATCCCGTAAGCGGAGTAGTGTAATCGGTTCTAACCAGATACCAATAACCACATGTCCTAAGATGCCAGGGGTGATCAATACAAACCAACCGCAGGTTTTTGTGCAATATATTCATCGGATTCTCCGGTACATCTGACCTTGGCAAAGCGCCCGGCCTTCGATGGCTTATAATAGGACATTATGTCCTATTATGTCAAGCAATAAAGAATCAACCAGAAACGTTACGCCGTCTGATTATTCGAGCCTTGGTTTGTGGTTCGTTAATATGATCCTTCATAGTAACAATATCTCTCATCAACTTAACTTGAATAGGTGCTAAATCCGCCATTTTCTCGCGTAACTCATGGAACATCCTAAAAGCGTCTTGCGACAAAGCGGGATCTAACATTATTGTATTATTCGACGCCTCATATACCTCGTATAAGTGCAGAGTCTCGGCCTCAGTTAAGTCGAACACACTTACAAATTTATCAACAAAATCTTTACTTGGTCTGGAGCGAACTCCATTTTCTAATGCAGAAATAAAAGTCTGATTGCAACCCATTAAGTCCGCAAGTTCAGCCTGAGGAATTTCATTGGAAAGACGGAAAGAACGTAGAAAATCGCTAAATGGACTCATAAATTAAGCCGGAGTGGAAATCAGGAACAACAACCCCCTGAAGTTAGTGCTTCAGGGGGTTCGCGGAAAGCTATATGAAGCGAGGATACCAGGTTCCATTCTGGATTCTCATTCTTGCATGTCAAACACAGGCGCACTAATAACCAATGATATTTAACTTTAACGACATTAGTGTTCCATATGAAATTATTTTAGCGGCTAAAATTTTGCGCTCTCAAATTAAGCCGCGTTAATGCAGCATGATCAATGCTATTGAATCTGTCTAAAGTTGTACTCTAAGCCTTCGCGCTTGCAATACGCCACAACTTCTGCGCGTTCTGCCAGCTTATCTTTGCCTATTACGTCACCACGAATACGCTCCATAATCCTCCGGATCTCGCCGTTGAACCCGCGTAGAGCATAGTGGCCGTTATCTCGCATTAGTCGGCGCAGTTGTTTGTATTGTGTTTTATCCATGATTGCTCTCCATTCCCTTTGCTTTAAAAATATCTGAAGAGTTGTAGGTTTAGACTCATTGCGTTCTACCTAGAAATCTAATTGAATGCTAAATATGTATCAGCATCGGCACCACAGCAAGTACAGCCATCCTCATAAGGATCGGCATCACCCTCACCACAAACATTACACACCCAAGTTGATTCTTCTGGAGTTGTTGTTATACGGCTAAAACGTCCTGTAGTGGAGTCTTCTAGCCATTCGCCGCTATCGTTAGAAATATTAGTATTAAGGACTGACATCGGTTCCTCCGGTAAATTGACCTTGGCAAAGAGCCCGGCCTTCGATGTCTTATAATAGGACATTATGTCCTATTTTGTCAAATAAATACCTATCTTGTTTGAGAAATACTTAGTGTCAACGGGCTACCTATACCGATACTCTCGATGTGCCTTTGCTTCATCCGTGTAACAATACTATGCCGTCTTTGAACTTCCAAAGCATTATCGAATTCTTGAGCCATTTCAGGCTGATGTTTCCGTAATTTGCGCTCAGCGAGTTCTTCTATCTTTGGAGAATGTAAACCCATTCCATCACGAATTTCTCGGACAGTTTCAAGTTTTGCTTGCATTGCTAGCAATCTGGATTGTTGTTGTGCCTGCTGGTCTTGCCAAGCCCGTCTAGCACCTGGTAAAGATAAAAGCCCAGGTTTTGTCGCTTGGTATTGTTGTAAACGAGATTGTTGCTTTTCAATTAAGTTCTCTAATTTATCCTCAACCCTATCTACCTGTTCATGTTTGGCGTAAACATAAACAATTAATGCTTCCTGGAAGGATTGTTCAACTGATGTAACCTCTAAATAAGCTTGCTGCTCGCGCTCCGCTTCTTGGGCCGATTCAACCAACTCATCGGCCACAAGTAGAGGAGTGCTAACATCTGAAATTATATTGTCGTAAACCGGGTAAGATCCTCGATTGCTTAACGGGCTAGGCGACTTATCGTTACGCACTTTAAATTCATCAAGAGCCATTCCGAATTCCCCAGAGTGATTAAGTAATAAGCTGTAAACGATATAATGCGCTTATAAGCCTAATAATTTTAGCCGCTAAAATTACCGCGAGAGTCCAGTCTTGAGCAAACCCTCTACTAATGCGACCGCTTTGCCTTGTTTATCGTAGCTAATTGTCTTTAGTTGCCCAATGCTAGGTATATTCGGTTCAAAATCTTCTTTATTATGCACTACGAAGTCTTTACCAATCATTTGGTACAATTTCGTTTTATCCGCATGAATAATGGCTCCGCTGTATTCTTTAGTTTTATCTGCTTGCTTTGACAAATATATGTTATAGATGCCAGGCTTAACGCCATTTGCTTTTTCGACCCTCTGGTTTTCCCACTGTCCATCACCTTGTTCGCGCTGAAGGATACGACTACCGTTCATTACCAATAGGCGTTGTTTCATTAAATTCTCTCCAAACAATCGAATTCAAAGTGATAGCATTAAGCTAGGCACACCTGCGTAATAGTAAAAAACTAACCTTCAATTAGCTCAATAAGTCGAACGCTATCTAAAGCAGCTTCAAACACTTCTCCATCGTCACCATATTTCAGCCAAGCGTAGCCACTGGCAGATGGTCTACGATCAAGAAGTAGTCTTGCGGGACGACCGTCATATTCAACCTGAATAATTGCTTTTTTAAATTTTGCAGAATCGGCAGGCTTCAGCGATTGCAGCTTATGATTTCCTTGAATATCGTTGTTCCCTTGTTGCTGTTCACTAACTTCCTTACTATCATCAATATTACTAGAAGCCTTATCATGGCTGATACGGCTATTATCTAAAGAACTGGTAGATTCATCTGAATGGTCAACTGATGGAGGAACAATGACCTTGCTAATAATTTCCTCTTCTTTTTGCTTTTGCGTTTTTTCCTCGATGAATTCACGGAATAGGGCTAGCTGCCCGCGTGTAAACTCTTGCCCTTCTACTTTTAACCAAAGTTCTACTTCATCGGGATGAGAGTCATAAATTTTTACAAGTTCGTAGATGATAGTAGCGTCAGTAATGCGGCCATTTTTATATGCATCATCTAACGGCTTTGGTAAGGACAATAACGCAAGATGGATAGTCACCCAGCCATTCGTTTTTTCTAGTTTCTTAGCGATTACGCCTTTCTTCATGCCACTTTGAACGGCTTCGCCAATTATGATAGCCCACTCCATAGGAGTATTTGGAACACCCGTATTTGCAATAAGCTGATCCAATTTGGTGAAATCATTGTCGATGACTGCCGGGATAACAGTTAATCCAATTAATTTTGATGCTCTAAATCGTCTAGCACCGTCATTAATCATGTACCGCCCTGGTACGTCTGGATGATTGCGAACGCTTATAGGTTTCTTAACTCCTCTGTCTTGGATAAGGCCAGCTAATTCCTCTATTTGTGCTTTTGAGAAACCTGGATTATTTTTACGGCGGGGCTGGTTAGGATCTTCATCAATCAGATCTATGCTTATTAGCAGTCGTCCATCACTGTCAATGTTAGCTGTCGGTTCCGACAGCAAACCAGCAATATCACCAATACCTTCTAAACCTAGGCCACCGGACATTACCACGCTACTTGCGCTCATTATTTAATCTCCATTACTTGATAAACATGAGCCGCTAACGCTCTTACTTCTTGGCTAGCCTTACGAGCTGCCGTCTTGTTAATCTTCCATACCGGAATACCTGATGCGAGTGCATCGGCGATACTACTGCGTAGACCTATACCAGTAGGAACCATTAGCGATGGATACGCCTGGGTCAACTCTGCCAGATGTCTACTATGTCTAGGATTACGACCATCAACCTTACTTGGGACCATGCCCAAAAACTTTAGAGCAGGATTCACTTTACGAATATTAGCAATGGTAGTAACCATTTTCTTTATACCTTGAATGCTGTAAGCCTCTAATTCAATGGGCGATAAAACATAATCGGCAGCAAGTAGTGCAGCACCCATCGTGATACCCAAAGAAGGGGCTGTATCAATTAAGCATACGTCATATCCAGCAGCGGATAGCATTTGAATAGCAGCACGAAAATTACCTCCGGCGTCCTTCAGTTCCATCTTTTCCATATTCGCAAGTCCTAAATCTGATTCAATCAAAGTCATTCCATTAGAACTAGCTGAGGCATTTTCGTAGTCTTGCATTTGACCTGATAGCAACCCACTGGCGTTCAAACCAGACTTGAATGCTTTTAGAGTAAATGATGCATTAGCTTGCGTATCAAGATCAATTACCGCTACTTTTAGTCCACGTTCAAGAAAATCGAAAGCTATATGAACTAGAGTTGCGGTTTTCCCCACACCACCTTTTTGGTTTGCAGTGACTAATGTTTTCATTGGTTTTCTGCCGATTTTGCCCATTTCTTCACTTGAAGGGCCTGAAATTTCGGCAGTATTACCGTTACCCGCTCGTATCCTTCCGGCACTTCGGCTTTTGCTAAGTGAGCCTCCCAGACTCGCTTCACCGCTTGCGAAACCGCTCCTCTTGTCAAATCCAGAGCTTTCACATACTCTGCTTGAGACTTTCCATCGACCAATACCCCTCGCGCGATTTCCTTCGTTTGATCCCCTACACCTAAGCCGTCTACTGCTTGGTTGAATTGTTTTTCGGTTAGTCTTTTCATAAACAATTCCTAGTGTTTTTTCATTCATTTAATTGCTCCGCGCCGATTGAAAAAAGACGGTGACAGCCGCCAGATATTGGAAAAGTTTAGCTAAACAAATAAATAAAGTCAAAGAAATTTTAGCGGCTAAAATTTGCGGGGACCGTAAAATTCTACAAAGTAGGTGAGGGTAACGAAAACGACGAAATGGAAAAGCGCATACCATCCAGCCATACTTCCAGGGGTGCCAGAATAATAAATTGCGCGCAGAAATTGGTATAGCACATCCAAAGCTATTACCCATTTAACCAAACCCCAGAAAAGGGCTAACACAAGCCAAATTGGATATAGCAATTTGCGAAAAATGCTTATGTTTGGACTTTTCTTTTTTTCATTAGTAGGTGGAGGTGGGGGTTTCCCAATATCGGGAAATTTATAAACTTTCGCAGACATATTGACCGCCTAAATAAATAAGTTTCTAATAATGGACCAGGCCCGCGCCTGTGTCGTGATGTGACAGCATCGCGGCAAGCCCCGGCACTTGTCGGGGCTACTTATCCTTTCGTTTCGCCTCTGTAATAAATCACTACTCAATCATTGTTGTCATAAATTAGTTTAGATCATGGTTCTGTAAATCAAGCTGCATGTCGTAGGGCGTTTAAAATGTCTGCCGAAACAGGGGGGCATACAGCATTATCAAGCATAAATATCGCATCATTGCGATTATTTGGCACAACATTCAGAAAATCCCATAGCGACTTTGACCTCTGGGACTTGGAGTATTCTCATTTTATCGCCATTAATGACAGCCCAACGGTCCCTAGTAATTATCGTACCTATTGGTCTTTGAATACTCCGATCAGTTAAACCACTACCACTGGAATAATAGGGCGCTACAAAGCGATCACCGGAAGAGGCCCTTCCAGCCTGAATACGTTTCAATGTATTCTCGCTACGACTAGGTTTATTGAAAAATGCCCGGCTTTTGGTGCTTTACCATAGGACACCGTGTCCTATCATGTCAAGCTAAACAATAGCAAAAATAACTTATGTCTGATTGATGTCATCTTTATTTTCTGATTGGTTTTCCCCACGTAACCAAATTGAACTATACCCTGCACAATCGCATAAGATAGCCCAAACAGCATATGGAATGGGCGATTCGCCGCTAACCCATCGCCTTACAGTTCTACTCCCGTTACTTGTTAACCCAACTAACTTAGCAACCTGACCGCCGGTTAAGGTGGTCATTCGTATAATCTCTCTAACTTCATCTCCTGTTGGAGTTGGCCAAAGATCACTATATCCAGTTAAACATTCATCTCGGATCTTAAAGTGCATATGCTTAAGAGGGGATGAATATCTGGGCATATCTCGTTTAATTTTATCCATATGTCAGTTAAATTGAGTTCGTGGTTATATTTCTGTGTACGATTCAAAAAATTTTAGCGGCTAAAATTTTCGCCCTCGATTTTTTTTAGCAGATTTGATACCTTTACACTTGAAATTTAAGATTCTTATACCTTCTGGCGTTTAATTCTTTGATGTGAATTCTTTCGCTTAAAGATATTTTGCTGCTTCTTTTGCCCATTTTTTGGCTATGAAGGCTTTGTATTTAGGCAATATTGCTTCTACAAGTTCGTAACCATCTGGTATTAAACAAGAGTTCCACCAAGAAGGTATATCTTGTCTAACTGATTTTGGCAGTGTCGGTCTTTTTTTTTCTTTTAAATGATTGGAAAATATTGAAGAAGCTGCCTGGTCAACTGTTAAGCCAAAATGAATTTTATCAAAATGCGACCGGTATCCTGTTTCAGATATGAATGGTTGGTTCTGTTTTGTTGCAAAGAACTCAAAGTGGGTGAAAACTTGATTGACTTCAACGGAGCCAACAATTGAAGGCGTGTACTTGACAATACATTGGGTGCCTTTGACATTAAGTAGGAATTCTCCGCATTGTCCCCACATGGGTATAACGCCAGAGGTAGATCGACAATGGTTTTGTACTATATTGCCAGCCGATTGTTCATTTTTGAACGATCCTATAAAACTGTAGCTATTTAGAGTCCATACAATAGCGCTGTAGGTGGCTATACATTTGTTTCCATCGTTTTCATTCGTTTTTGAAACTATTGTTTCTTGAATACGTGGTATTAGTCTCTTTGCCAGCGCTAGTGCATCGTTTTTATACGGTGGTGTGGTTAAAGCCAATTGATTAATTAGCTCTAGCTTAGAATTTGAATGAGTCATATGCATCGGGTTAAACCGGTAGTTGACCAATAGTGGATGGCCTTACTTGCATTTTAGGACATAAAGTCCTATATGACAACCTACTTGAGTCCGTTACATTGGTATGGCTGACGTGCGAGCTATTCCCCCTAAGTTGATTGATCCGCGAGCTATTCCTCTTAGACTGGCTGACGTGCGAGCTATTCCCCCTA
>NZ_PIZT01000012.1:0-64530 GCF_002834115.1 Methylomonas sp. Kb3
GATGTCGGCGCCGCGCATGGGATCAATGCAGTATATTGGAGATGGTACTATTTTATCATGCAGAACAATGTCTTATGAATTACTCTCGCATCTGGTTCAACCAATCAATGCGGCTTGCGGGAGCGATAAAATCAACAGCCTGTTAGAGAATATATACTTGATCTAACCTCTCAGATTGGATCTCAACCTTGGGATGAAAAGTATGAAAGTGAAATTCGTAAGTTAGTACTTGGAAAGATAATACCTGAAGCCCGGAAAGCGGAGGATGCTTACAGAGATATTTGGTGTAATCTTTTTGGAAAAATATCAAAGAAAGCATTTGCTGCCGGTTCTCCTGCGCTAGTAGTTTCTGCCTTTGCAGGTTTTACTCTTTCCGCTCTTCTTACAGGGGCGGCCGCAAGTTTAGGTTCCATTGTTCCAGACCTTTTAGATGCTGCTTCTGAAACTAAAAAAGTACGAAGAAACCCGTTATCATATCTGTTGAATCTAAAACGTATTTAAGTTTGTTTGTAATAACCATCATATTTCGGAGGATTATTGCCAATGACACGAGCGAATTTGCCTGACTCAAAATTCCATTGGATCGTCCGAGATATCACGTCGTGCTAATTGTTGTTGCCGAGTTTCATGTTGAATAGCTATTTTGGGGGTAAACCTGCCATTGACTCGAAATACTCAACAGTCGGCAATTGGCCGAATTTGCTCAGTCAGCACTGAATGCCTGCGAAATATTCCAATAAAGCTGTTGCACTCAGAATTTTTTCAGCAATGCTGCCAAAGGGATTGCGGTGTGTGCCACAAAGAATCAAAAATCGCTTCAATATCAATCGAGCATGAGTCATTCATTGCGGCTCAGACACGAACTCGGACATACTTCCAATCGAGATTTGGGGGCTGACTGGGTAAAGGGCGGGGTAGTGAAGCCGTTGCCGCCGATGGCTGATTCGGTCGGCGGCTGGCGGAGAGGGCGGCGTTAAGCCCGCGACGAGAATTCGCCGGTTTCGGTGTTGACCTTGATCATCTCGCCGGATTCTATATATTCGGGGACTTGTACTTCCAGGCCGGTACTGAGTTTGGCGGTTTTGGTGCGTTTGGTGGCGCTGGAGCCTTTCATGGATGGCGGGGTTTCGACGATTTGCAGCGTAATGGTGGTTGGTAACTGGATACCTAGCGCGGCGTCGTCCATCAACAGCATGATGATGCCTTCCAGGCCGTCGGTCAGATATAGGGTTTGGCCTTCCAGGTCGTCAGCCGCCAGCGCGTATTGATCGTAAGTTTCGCTGTTCATGAAATAGTAGGTGTCGCCGTCCTGGTAGGAAAACTGCACGTTGCACCGTGAACAATCGGCGGCTTTCAGCATGTCGTCGCTTTTGAAGGTTTCGTCCAGCTTCTGCCGGGTTTTCATGTGTGTAAAGCGGACTTTGTAAAGCGTGGTCGCGCCGCGCGAGGTAGGGTTGCGCACGTCGATGTGTTTGACCACATACGGCTCGCCGTTGATTTCGATGGCGGTTCCCTGTTTTAGTTCGTTGGCTTTCGGCACGGCTTAATCCTCGTTAAATGTTTGATTTGAAATAAATTGCCACTGGCCGTTTATTAGGCCGGACAGCGGTTGATAATCGATTTTGTAGCGCATTTTACGACAGTCTTTGATCCAGTAGCCCAGATAAACATATTCCAGTCCCATTTGCTTGGCCGTTTCGATTTGCCACAATACCGCGTAAACGCCTGGGCTATGGTCGGCAAAATACGGGTCGAAAAAGGTATACACCGCCGATAGCCCGTCGGCTACCACATCGACCACCGCGACCGCCGCCAATTGGCCGCCGATTAAAAACTCCACAAACAGCGTGTCGCACCAGCTGCTGCCGAGGAATTTGATGTAGTCATCCGGCGTGATTTCGGCATCTTCGCCGGGCTTGTCGTGGCGGGTGCTTAGATAGCGTTGATACAGTTGGAAATGACGCGGGTCGAACTCGGCGTTTTTGACGACTACCTGGGTTTGGGCATTGCGCTTGATGCAGCGTTTTTGTTTACGGTCGGGTTGGAATAATGCCACCGGCAGCCGCGTCGGCACGCAAACCTGGCAGGCTTCGCAATAGGGTTTATAAACATGATCGCCGCTGCGCCGAAAGCCCTGAGCAATCAGTTGCGAGTAGAGCGTGGTGTCGATATTCACCGACGGATGCACGAAGCCGGAACGTGCCAGACGGTCGTCCAGATAGCCGCAGGCGTGGCCGCTGTCCAGCCAAATCGGGATGGAGCTCATGCTTGCCAAGCGTCGGGCGTCGGTGTTTGATCGCAGAGCCTATCCAGCAGTTCTACAAAGCGGCTGCGAGGGATTTCCGCCGCGCCAAGGCTGAGTAAGTGTTCGCTGCTGACCTGACAGTCGATGACTTGATAACCCCAAGCGCTGAGCTGCTGCACCAGATGCACAAACACCACTTTGGAGGCATCGGTTTTACGATGAAACATCGATTCGCCGAAAAAGACCTGGCCGATGCCAATGCCGTACAGGCCGCCTACCAACTGGCCGTCCTGCCAGGCTTCGCAGCTGTGTGCGATACCCAGGTGGTGTAGTGTGGTATAGGCTTGGCGGATGTCGTCGGTAATCCAGGTGCCACCTTCGTCGCGACGCGGCGCCGCACACGCATCGATTACTTGACGAAAGGCGCTGTCGTAACGAATTTCAAACAATTGTTTGCGCAGGGTTTTCGCCAGGCTGCGAGAAATATTCAGTTGTTCCGGAAACAATACCAAACGCGGGTCGGGCGACCACCACAGAATAGGCTCGCCGGGATTGAACCAGGGGAATACCCCGTGCCGGTAGGCGTTGACGATGCGCTGCGGCGACAGGCAACCGCCAAAGGCCAGTAAGCCGTTGGGTTGTTTCAAGGCCTTATGCAGTGGCGGAAAGGCTTGGTGCGGATGATCCGGGTCGAGCAGGGTGAGTTGCATAGGAGGCGCTTGGGTCCGGGTTGGCGCTGGTTTGTTCAGTAAGCTAGCTTACCAAGGTTTGTAGGCTGCCGACCAGACTGTTGATAACGGTGCGTAGACACAAAAATTTCGCACGTCCAACTCAAGATGCATCCATTTTGTATCCAAAGCCGCGCACGGTTTTCAGCAATTTCAGCTCGTAATCGTCGTCTATCTTCCGCCGTAGTTGACGAATATAAACATCCACCACATTGGTCAGCGGATCGGCGCTATAGCCCCAGACTTGTTCCAGAATGCGCGTGCGGCTCAATACTTTACCCGGCATGCGCATAAAGCATTCCAGCAAGGCAAACTCCTTGGGGGTTAACTCGATGACGTTATCGCCGCGTCTTACCTCGTGAGTTTCGCCATTAAGTACCAGGTCTTCGATACGCAATTCTTTGTCGTCCTGCTTCACTTCGCCGCCGCGCCGCCTGAGTAAAACTTCGATACGGGCCAGCAATTCTTCAAAGGCGAACGGCTTGGTCATATAGTCGTCGGCACCGGAGCGCAGGCCGGCTACTTTGTCTTGCACGGTATCGCGCGCGGTCAGCATCAAAATCGGGGTGTCGATGCCGTTGCTGCGCAAGCGTTCGCAAATCTGCCGGCCGTTCATGTCCGGCAGGCCCAAGTCCAGAATGATCACCTGAAAGCTGCCTTCGGTACCCAAGGCAATGGCCTCTTGCCCGCTACGGGCCACCTCCACGGCATAGCCCTCGGCTTTTAAGCCGCGTTGCACGAAATCGATGATACGCTCGTCGTCTTCAACCATCAGTACCCGCATATAGCCTATTCCCGTCAGAGTATTGGTCGTCATGTATTTATCATTCATATGAAAATCCGTCCTATGCTACCGTAAGCAGGGGTAGTGTAACCGTAAATGTCGATCCGGCGTTTTCGACGCTACGTACCGCGATTTGCCCGCCGTGGGCTTGCAGGATGGATTTGGCCATCGGCAAACCCAGGCCGGAGCCGTCGTCTCGGGAATGCTGGGCATTGCTGCTGCGGAAGTGGCGTTCGAAAATTCGATCCAGATCCTCGGAGGGTATGCCTATGCCCTGATCGGTCAGGCTGAAACAGGCCTGTTTACCGTCGCGCCATAACGCCACAGCGATATGCCCGAGCGGTTTGGAATAGCGGCAGGCATTTTCGCCCAGAATGAACAGCACCTGCCGTAGCCGTTGCTTGTCGCCGCGCACCAGTAACGGTCCGGAAGGCGCGTCCAGGCTGACGGAAATCGAATATTCTTGCGCCATCACTTGAAAATCCTCGACGCTGCTGGCTACCAAATCCGCCAAATCCACTTTATTCCATTCGAATTGCAGATTGGCCGTGTCGGCGCGGGCCAGAAACAGTAAATCGTTCACGTATTTACCCAACTGCATCGACAGCTCGACGATGCGTTGCAATGCGTCTTTGTATTCTTCGGCATCGCGGTCCTGGCCGCGCAACGTCACTTCCGCTTCGCCGCGAATCACCGTGATCGGCGTGCGCAGTTCGTGGCTGATGTCCGCCAAAAACTCACGGCGGGCATTATCCATGCGCTTTAATTCCTCGTTCAATAGATTAAGCTCAAAGGTCCGCTCGGTCACTCGCTCTTCCAATACGGCGCGGCCTTCGCGTAGTTTATCTTGTTGGACTTCCAGTTCCTTGGCCATTTGATTGAAGTGGCTGGCCAAATAAGCAAATTCGTCGCGGCTGTCCAAAGCGATTCGGTAATCCAGGTTGCCGGAGGCGATTTCGTCCGTGCCTTTCATTAGCGCTTCGATAGGTTTTTTAAACGCGCGCAGCAACATGATGCCGGCTACCAAGCTGAATAGCGCCGCGGTTAACGAAGCTAAAATCGCCGTCCAGCGCGACTTTTCCACCAACATTTCCAACTCGCGCTTGGCTTTTTGGGCTTTTTCCCGTTCGGCGTTGATAGCGGCGTCGATTAGGGGTTGGAATTTACCGTCGATTTCCTCTTCAGTGAACTTGGCTAAAGCCTGCACCGCGGTAGTCAGCTTACCTTGCAAGCGCAGCCGCTCCACTTCTTCGAAACGATATTCGCTGGCTTCCAGGAAAGCGGTGAGATGGGCGACTTTCTCCAACTCCGCGGGCTTATTGGTCCATTCTTCGCTGGCGCTGTCTGTGTCCGGCGCTTTGACGGCGGTGTCGCGCAGCGTTTGCATGGCCTCGTAAAGACGGCGTTTGGAAGATTCCACGCCGGTTTCCGAATTGGGGTTGGCGGTGATCAGCCGGTCCATGCGTTGCTTGAAATGGCGATAAGCTTCCTGCGACAGCTGTTCGTAATCGTCGAAGGTTTCGTAGGCGGTTTGGCTGTGTTGAAAATAGCGCGCTACTTCGTCGGCGCCCCAATACAAGGCAATACCCAAACTCAATACAAAGCAGAACGAAACAACAATGACTATCGCCAAGCGAAACCGAAACATTGGCCTTATTTGCCTTCGCTAGTCTCGTCCAGTTGCTTTTCCATCGACCGGATGGCTTCCAGTTTCTCGCGTAGCAGTCTTGATTCTTCTTTCTTGGAACCGGCGGCGTCTTTCGTTTCCAGCACGTTTTGCACGGTTTTGTGTTTGCGTTCCAATGAGCCGAGTTTTCTTGATGCGCTGTTGATGCGTTTTAATGCTTCGGTGTGAATGGCAACCAGATGGCGCATCCGTTCGTCGCTCAGGCCTGCGGGCGGAATGCCGGCAATTTCATCGAGAATTTTGGGAATGTCACCACAGGCATCTGACAATAGGCGGCCTACCATCAAATGCAATAACACGCCAATCTCGGGTTCGTCTTTTTGGCGTTTCATTAAAGACCGGCATGTCTCGGTGCGGCTCGCCGTGGTCATGTTGGCCAGATTGTTGCCAAAATCCAGCAACTCGTCTATGTCCGAATGCACCACCGGCGCGCTGTAAACGGTTGGAAAATGTTCCTTGACGCTGGAATCCATCTCGGCGCAGCCGCTGATGGCCAACAATGATGCGATCAGTGCCAATACGCGCATGAATAGTGCCTGCATGTTGCTTAATTCTCCCCGGTTAACGGAATTTGAACCCTGATGCGGGCTCCTTGTTGGTCTTGACGGGCATCGATGACTTCCACTTTGCCTTGATGATTGGCGACGTATTCCTTGACGATGGCCAAGCCCAGGCCGGGGCCGTCGCCGGTATCGCCGGTCTTGCCGCGATAAAACGGCTCGAAGATATGATCGCGTTCGTCGATGGCGATACCGGGGCCTTCGTCTTCCACTTCTAGCTCCATTAACGTGCCGGCGTCGCGTAATATGACGCGAATTTCGCCACCTTCCGGCGAAAATTTCACGGCATTGGTCAGCAATTGTTCGATGATTGCCCGCAATTGTTCGGGAATGCCGGCAATTTCCACCGGCCGCGCCAGCATGCGGATAGCGATGGCTTTACTGCTTAAAACCGGTTGAAAATCGTCAACGACGGTTTCCAGCAAATCTTTGACGTTTACGCTTTCCTTGCGATTGATGTCGGGCAGGGAATTGATCCGACTGTAGCGCAGTAATTCCTCGGATACGGCGCTTAACTTTTCGATATTGGCGCATAAATGCAAAACAGTGGCTTGCCGCTTGCTGTTGGGGTCGTAGTCGGTTTCGCCGGCCAGCAATTCGGCATCCTGACGCAGGCTTGCCAAGGGCAGTTCTATCTCGCGGGCGACGTTTTGCATAAATTGTTGCTTGGACACTTCCAGTTCCAGTAAGCGAGTGCGCAGCCACTCCAAACGGTTGCCCAGGTAACGTAAATCCGACGGGCCGTTCACCAGAATCGGTTCGGCCAGCTCGCCCGCGCCCAAACGGCGGATCGAAAGATCAAGTTGCCGCATCGAACGCGACAATACGATCAACAGAACGGCAATCACACCGAACGAAATCGCCAGTAATACTGCGCCTTTGACCAACAGGCCATGCTCCAGCGATTCCGACAATTGGTGCAGTTCGTTGAATTCGTGATCCACGTGGTTTTCAAACTCGCGCGACAGGGTGGCGGCGGATTCGCGCAAGCCCTGGAAAGCTTCGTCTATCGGTAGCTCCAGATTGTTTTCGTCATCCGAGCCGATGATTTGTTGGTAAATCAGGTTTTCTTTTTCGGATAATTCATTGACCAGCAGTGCGATTTTGTTATCGACGTGCAGTTTTAGTAAATCACCCAAAGCCTGTTTAAACGAGGCCCGCACGGTTTCGTAGGATTGCCGTTCGTAGGGTTGGCGCAGCGTCGGGTCGGACAGCAACACAAACAGTTTGGCCTTGCGCTCTATATCGGAGGCTTTTTGTAAAACCAGGCGGATGGTTTTGGTTTGTTCGAAGACATGCGTGTTGACGGTGCGGCCCAGCGCCGAGGTCTCGCGCATGCCGAAAGCGGCGTACATAACGGCCAGAAACAGCGGAATCACCGCAATGACAAAGCCCAGAATGATCAGGGACTTTAACGATAAAAAATTTTTAAATTTCATCCTTGTGCGAGAAGCAATAAATCACTCCATAGTATAGTTGAAACGGTATCCTAAAAATTGGCCCTAAATCCTTCACAAACGGCATTGCCCAGCGGCCATAAGGCCGGTGGCGGCAAATATTGGGAGGTGTAGGCGGTATGCCCTGAGTTTAGAAAAAGGTAGTTTAGCGTTGGAGATGGTGGCGCAAATGTCGGTCGCCGGCCCAAGCGTGCGATTATTTTCGCCCGGCCTTCACATACCATCGCTGCTGCGGGGATGACGCTACCCGGAAATGTAAGGACAGGGGTAGTAGAGTTGGAGGGTATTAAGGCAAAATTGCCCGGCAGATTATTCAGCCCATTCTTCGTCAGCCATCTCTGCAAAACGGCTCTGATCTTTACCGGATTTTTGTTTAAAAATACGTTCCAGCAACGGTGACATGGCACCGGTAAGGTCTTGCTGTAACTCGGCAATGATTTCTTCAATGTCGGGACCGCCTTTAACAATGACCGGATGAGCGCCCAATTTGATTAATTCATTGGTGGCTGTGCCACCAACCGAGCCGCAATAAACCATATCGCAGCCGGTTAACCAGGCCAGCTTAGGCTTTAATTTCTCTTCATTCCCGTCACGCTGTTCCTTACCAAACGACTTAGCCGCCAAAGGCGTCGCGGAACTGCCGTCTATAGCGTAGACATGAAATCCCAAGGATGAACCGAAATGCTGATTGATCATTTCCCCATCGGAACTGGCAAAAGCCACGATCAGCTTATTCGCATCGACTTCAAGCTCCGCGACACTGTTTACATCGGCAAGTTGATTCATATGACACTCCGTAATGAATATTTGGGCCAAAGGACGACTAAGGCTAGGTTTTAAAACTGATGGTCTTGGGTGTTGTTAATCCGTGCCTTACTTAAATCCGGCGCTTAAATACCGTTCGACCAGAGCCTGTCGAAGGGCACACCAGCCGTGGGTTTTTACGAGCTCGGTACAAACCGCGCTACTTTCGTTGTCGGTATTCCGCAACCAGCTCTTTAATCTTCAGTCGCATAATGTCTTTTAACATTTGTATTTTTCGGTCATGTTCCTGGTGTGCAATATCGTAAATTTGTTTTCTGAGAGTTTCGTTACTATCCTCGGGCAGACTCAAAGACCATTCAGAAAAAAAGGCATCGTAGCTGTCTATCGTTTTGATCAACTCAAACCTGAGTTTTTCCCTGTCTTGCCTCGGGATAGCCTTTAGCGCTGCATCGATAACCGCATCAAGATCCGATTTTTGTTGTTGGTTGGGAACGGGAAACGGGATGATCTCAGACATAAGCGCCGTGATAATGATGAACAACCGGACATAGCATTGATTTGTGCACGGCTTGCTTAATTCATATTTCGCGCCAATTTATAAGTTATTGATTAATAAGTAGAAAATCCTGTGAGTATCTGTTGCGTTTGTAACAAACAAGACCCTGTTGAACCGCAGATGTTTGAATGGCAGCAGTTGCGCTTAATCAACTACCGCAATCCGACTTGAAATGTTAGCGCTATAGCAGGTGTAAATTGGCGGAGCTTTCTCAGTAAGGATTGACCGGGTAAAACCGACCCTAAGCAGACTGTCGATAAATATTCCGAATGGCAGCAAGTTCAGGAATAGGTGACAATCAAGCACTTGTCGCGAATAGCGTGCAACATGTTGAAGTTATCCAGACTTGGCTATCACGTCAAGAATGCGTGTTATCCCGTTTAGAGCTACAAAGCTTTCAGAATGAGATTGACGTACTAATAGTTTGATTGTTAGATTGACAGACCAATTTTATAAAAACATCAGGGTATTGTTTTGAAAGAAGCTGACTTGCCTAAAAAATATGCTGAAGAGTCAGTTCTTGTATGTTCAAGAGCAAAATTAGAACTTTTAATCCACGGAGTCGGGGTAATTCCGTCTTGCAATGAGCTATGGGCAGAAATTTCTAATGCATTCCCCATGAAAAGGGGAATTGCCGAGGAAAACACTGATGTTGTTCAATTAGTTTCCTATTTTGTGGTTCTAAATAACAATAAGTTACTGACTCACAAGAGAAGCAAACGGCAACCTGAAAAAAGACTTGTAAATATAAAATCAGTTGGTTTCAGTGGGCATATTATGGAGTCTGATGCTGACAAGCTATATAATTTCGATATGTTTGAACCATCGTTAATAACACCATATATAAATAGAGAGCTAGCTGAAGAAGTGAAGGTAAAGCTAAACCCCGATTTTCCAATTAGTTTTGTGGGTTATATTTGGGAGCCTTCAGACGCTTTGGGAAAACAACATTTAGGGCTAATGTATATAGTGCCTTGCGACGGATCATTCACAATAATGGAGCCAGGTTTATTAACTCAGGCAAGATTTGAGAGTATGGTTGATATTAATAGTACTATTGATAATTATACAACATGGTCTCGGATGGTAATTAATTACTTAAATAATAATAAAAATAAACTAGGTAACGATATATGAAATTTCCCTTTGCCCCTGATTCCTGGAGCGATCCAATATGGCAAGGAATGATTGCTTCATCGGTTGTCCTTATCATTCAGGTGATTGGGGCGACAATCCTAACTTGGGTTAGGAAATCAAGAATTAAAGCGGGTAGAAATGACTTTGGATCACTGCTGTATATTGCTGTTACTGCTGTGCCATTTATTGTTTTGCTAATTATTTCAGCATATTCTACAAATATAACTGGCATACATGTGCTTTTTATTGCTGTTAGCTCACTTATACCTTTCTTTATGTTGTCTAGTTATATTTTTCGGGTTGAAAAAAATCTAAGAGGGTCAGCTGAGTTATTAGCTCGCTTACACGCCGCAGGTGTTCATGACGCTGTTATAGACCCAACCATAGAAGACTATTCGAACTTACTAAAAGGTACTATTCATGGATTTTCGTTGCTTGGAGTAGGTGCTGAAAAATTAACTAGAGATTTTGAAGTATTTAAATCAGCAATGAATCGTTGCTCTAACAATAATAATCCAGCAAGATTTTTACTGGTTGCTCCCGATGTAGACTGGGTGCATGAAGGTGCAACAAGAAGGGGTCTAGGAAAAAGCCATTTTAAGGAGTTGTTAATACGTTCACTAAGAAAAATAAAGCAATTGAAAGAAGAATATCAGACTCCAATTGAGGTTCGCTTTTATAGATCAAAGCCACTATTTAGAATTCTCTTGATAAATAATAATGAATGCTGGTTTGGTTATTATAGTGAATCAGTCGTAAACACTCAAGAAAACGAGTTTGAAAATAAAAGTCACACCACACTAATTGTAAGAAAACCGTTGGATATTCCCCCTGACCGAGAATTCTACGGTGCTACGGAGGAATATTTTAACCAATTATGGAAGCAAGCAAAGAGAGATGTATGGGATTTCGAGAAATATCTAAGTTAGGCTGTATTCATGGCCGCTTTCAGCCCTTTCATTATGGCCATGTAAATTATTTTTTAGAAGCCGTAAAAATTTGGCCAAAATTGATAATAGGGCTTGCAGCCCCTACGCCTGTCAAAAATCCTATTGCAGGAGTCGAACATAGAGCGACAGACTTTGCCAATCCCCTTACTTATACAGAAAGAATGATTTTGATAAGAAGTTCGTTATCTGAAATAGGAGTAAATAGCAATAATGTGGAATTTATACCATTCCCTATTGATGAGCCGGAAAAATTGGAATATATACTTCCAAAAACTATTGTATGTGCAACAACGAGACTCTATCAATGGAATGAAGAAAAGATTCGCCGTTTAGAAAAATACGGATATAAGCCACACGTTTTAGAACAATGCGTTAAATCACCATTTGATGGATCAACCATAAGGGAGTATATTATAAATGATGATCCTATATGGAAAACTTATATGCCTGAAATAGCTGCGGAGTTAATAGAAGAGTGGAAAATACGGGACAGGCTTATATCAATGATAAACAAACAATAGTTCAATAATTGAGCGGTTTTCCATGGTTGATTGCGATTATTTTAGATTCGGCTGCAATGCTAAACTTCCTGCACATCAATTGTTGAATCTTACTGGTTCTAGATGTATCTCTGATTTTGCTGATGACTCTCAGCCCTTACAGGCTAATAATAAAATAAGCGCAACTATTGATACCGTTTTTCCTTGCTCTCCATGTGCTAAAACCTATGCTAAAGCAGCTTTTTACCATTGTGCTAATGACCTAATAGCCGCCAAGATTACACCAACGGACTGCTTACTGAGCACTGGATTAGGAAATGATATTACTCAGGAAGAGCAGGTAACAATATTTAGTGAGATTACAAGTCTTTCATTGTCTTTAGGTGTAAAACTTGTAAATCAACACACATATCTATCTGATAAGACTAGCCTTACTTTTACATTCATTGGGGAGTCAAATTATGGTGGAGTTAGAGATATAAGCGATGATCTAGATATTATATTAACCAAGCCACTTGGTGGTTCGTATTACTTGGTTCACTCACTGATAAATAATGATACTACTTTACAAGAGTTGGCCACGAGCTACTTGACAACTGATCCATTTAACTTAATTCCGTTGCTTACAACTAAATGCCCTTTAATAACGGATGTTTCAGGTTTTGGATTTATTGGCCACTTATCAACATTAGCTAAAAAATATAGTTTAGAGTGTAAAATTAATACTGCTATGATTGAAACTATCTCTTTGCCCATAGATACTAGATATTTAGATAGCTTTTTAACATCTAAAAAATGCAATATCCGTGACTTTTCATGTAACGTTGTTACACGCCTAAAGCTTAGCAGTTTAATGGAGGAAATTTTATATTCTGGTGAAACAAACGGACCTCTTTTAGTTTTTTGTGAGAAAGATTATACAGATAGGCTATTGGAGGAGTTAAATAGGCATGCAAGATCTCATTTGATAGGTTCAGCTCGTAGAGGTGCGCAATCAAAAATAGAATTACATTAATTTATACTATGAGTAGTACTAAATGTGCTAACTAGTATATCAACTTGACTCATAAAACTGCCACAAATCTTGCTGAGACAAAATTCTCCCGCTTTTATGGTTGAGCTATAGTTGCCGTTAGTGGCAGCTTTTCTATGCTTACCTGCTATTCGTTTGATGATAGCGATAGACAGGGTTGTAGGATACTGAACTGAACAACGTGAATCGCATCGTTCGCGATTGATGCAGTTCGTAAACTCATCATGCCACGTCTGCTTTTGGCTGGACATTTGTCATTGGTTTTATTGTTTTGTTAGGCGGCTTTTGGCCGAAATTTGCCCATCAACCCACTCCAGAACACCTACCGGAAAATCGGGTTTGCGATAGGTTTAAAGACAATTCACAAATATCCGAAGCTACATCAGGCTTCAAAACCCATCTCGAAGGAAGAGAAGCCGGACTCGTCGCCGTATATCAACGACAGGCCGGACGGATCGGGTATTTTGCTTTGTTTGGCCGAGTAGGCGTCCAGGATTGGGGTGATGTGGCGTACCGATCTGGGCGTGGTGTAAACCAGGAAGGCCGTTTCGTCGTCGGACCAGCCGCCGAACATCGCCATGCCCTCGGGGCCGTTTCGCGCCACGTAGGCGGCTCGGAAAGCGCCTAACAGCACGTAGATTTCACCGGATTCGTATTCCTGGCGGGAGAGGGTGATGCGGTGCCAACTCATGGTTTTTGCCATTTCATGCCTTCCGTCACTAAATCAACTTAATTGACCTAAATCGTCTTGCTGCTTGATTTTGCTCAGCCCCAAGAATCTTAACATCGGAAGGCAATGCAGACCATACAGGTGCCCACCGGGATGGATAATCCCGGTGCTAGAAAAATTACGAAATGTAATTAAACAACGACAGATTTTGTACCTTGGTAAAGGCTTGCTGCGCGGCTTGCAGTGATATTTGTTGCAGATTGAATTTGCTCAAAGCTTCGGCGTAATCCAGGTCGCCGATGTCCGAGGCGGTGGATTTGTTGTCCAGAATGTAGTCGGCGTTTAAATTTTCCTGATCGTCCAAGGCGTTTAAACGGGCGCCGGCCGAGGCGCGTATCGTATCGAAGCGCACCAGAGCGGTATCGATGTCGTTCAGCGAGTTCTTATTGGGCGTGTTGGCTTTTAAATCGGCGGATATTTGCGCGACTGCTTGAAACACGTTGCTGATGCTGCCTGCTGTCAGCGGCGCGACTTGAATACTGCCGAACACCGACTCGCCGGGGTCGCCGTCGGTCACTTGCCGGGTGGGGCCTATCGCGATACTACGTTGGTTGGCGTCACCCTGATAGGCGTAAGCCGGGGTGTCGGTAAATGCGGCCTGATCGGTTTTGTATCCGGAATAAATATACTCGCCGTTGGCATTTTTGGTGTTGGGGATGCTTAGTAATTGCTTGTTCAACTCATCGATTTCCATCGCGATTTGTTTGCGGTTGGTGGCGGTGTTACTGTCGTTCAAACCTTGTACGGTCAATTCCCTGATTCTATGCAACACGCTGCCGGCATTATCCAGGCCGGATTCTTCCAGGTCGAGCCTTTGCCGCGCCGCGCCGATGTTGACTTGGTATTGCTCATTTTCCTTAATGTTGTGATTCAGGTCGATCATACTGGTGGCGGCGACCGCATTTTCCGCGGGGCTGAGGTATTTCTTGCCGGACGATAGTTTTAGCTGAGTCTCGCTGAGTTTGGATTGTTGATCCAACATCGCGTTAAGGCCGAGCTGATGATTCCATGAAGTTGAAATGCGCATAATAATCTCCTAGCGAAATGCCCCGATCAGCGTGTCGAACAGTGAGTTAGCCACCGACACGGCTTTGGCTGCTGCCTGATACGAATTTTGAAAATTGATGAGATTGGCCGCTTCTTCATCCAAGTTGACGCCGGATACGTTTTCCTTGGCGCTGGTGGCTTGCTTTAGCAGGGTTTCCTGCGCGGTGCGACCCACCGAGGCGGCATGCGTTTGCGAACCCACATCCGAGATCATTTGCCCATACACTTGGGTAAAGCTGGCTTTACCGCCGAACATTTTTGCTTGGGTTTCCAGGTTAGCCAATTTCAGCGCATTGCTGTTGTCGCCGGGCAGGCCGGTGGCGCTGGCGGCAGCAATTTGTCTGGGATTGGTGATGGCCGCGTTCACTTTGATTTTGGCGGCGGCATTAAAGTTGGGGCTGATCTGGAAGGAATCGCCGCTGGTCAACGAGCCGCCGCTAAAACTAATACTAAAACCGTTAGTGGCGGCGGTGGTCGCCAGAGTAGCGGCGCTTAAGCCTGTGGTAGTGGTATTGTCGCTTAAATTGGTCAGGCTGAAAGTGGCCGCCGGCACCGTTGCGGTCACATCAAGCCGGTAAGCGGCGCCCAAGCCGGATGCTGATGTTGGGGCAACAAATGCGCTAGAAACCACCAAGGTGCTGTCGCTGACGGTGGCTTTCACTTGTGGAGTAGGCGAATTCAAATCAAAAAACGCCACATTGGTGTTGCCGTTGATGTCGTAGCCGGCTTTATGAATATTGTTAAATTCCGTAGCCAAACCGGTTGCCAGCAAACCCAGCTGTTGTTGCGCAGGGTCCAGTACTTGATCTCTAAAGCGCAAATTGCCGGAGATTTCGCCGCCGGATAACTGTTTTGAAATATCCTGGCCATTCAGCATGATCAGCTTTTGATTGACGTCGTTACTGTCGCCGACCACGGACAGCGTCGAAGCCGCACTGCCCAACACCAGTGGTTGGCCCTTGCCGATAAACACGTTGTAAGAGCCGTCGGCTTGGGCGACATAGGAAACATCGGCTTTTTCGGCAATTTTAGTCAGCAATAGATCGCGCTGATCCATCAACTCGTTGGGCATTTGCTTGCCGGACGAGCGGCCGATGTCCGACACGATTTTCACATTCAATTCGGCCAGGGTTTTGGCAAAGCCGTTTAGCTCTTGCACCGAGCTGGTGATGTTATCGTTGACGCGCTTACGCAAATCGCCGAAGCGGGCGCTCATGGTGTTGAATTGCTGGGTCAGCGATTCGGCTTCGGTCAACATCACCTGGCGGGCGGCCACCGAGCTGGGATCGTTGGCAACGCTGTCGATCGCATCGAAAAAGCTTTTCATGGCCGGTGCCAGACCAGTGGTTTCGTCGGCGGTGATATTGTCGATTTGCGAGGACAAGGTGTAAAAACTGTCTATATCGTGAAACGTCGCGGTGCTGGAGCGGACCTGATTGCTGATGAACTGGTCGTAGCTGCGGGTGATATTAGCAACCTCGACGCCGTTGCCCATATAGCCGTTGCCGGTGAATTGCTCGGGGCGGGTGGCCAGTTCGACGCGCTGCCGGCTGTAGCCTTCGGTGTTGGCGTTGCTGATGTTGTTGCTGGTGGTTTCCAGCGAGCGCTGGAACGCCGTCAGCCCCGACAATGCGTTTCCGAGAATGCCAATGGCCATGGTCGCCTCCTATCCCGCGCTTTTTAGAGCTGCTACCTGGGCCGCGGTTTGGCTGTGGTAGATCGTCATGACTTTTTCGGCATACCGCGGATCGGTGGCATAACCGGCTTGTTGCAGCTCGTGTAAATAGTGTCCGGCGTTGCCGGCTTTTTTCAAAGCTTCGCTGTAACGCGGATTGGTTTTGATAAAGTTCACGTAATCGTCGAAGCTCTCTTTATAGGAATCGTAAGCCCGGAAGCCGGCCATTTCTTTTTTGGCGACACCCCCGGCATATTCCAGCGTCATGGTTTTGGCTTGTTTGCCTTGCCAGGACCTGTCGGCCTTGATATTGAACAAGTTAAAGCTGTTATCGCCCTGGGGATTTTTCACCATGCCTTGGCCCCAGCCGGTTTCTAATGCCGCTTGAGCCAGCAAGACATTGGGATCTACTCCCAGGCTGCGCGCGGCTTGTTCGGCATGCGGACGCAATTGGTTAACGAACTCGTCTCTGGAGGTTAGCGGCCGATCATTTTCGCTGCTGACTTTGTCGTCCAGGGTTTGCCATTGGTCGGCTAGCGCATTTTGACTACGTTCCAAACGGGCCAAACTGCGTTCCAGGCTGCTTAAGCCGGAGGCATCCAGCGGCAGGGATTCTTCGCTTTCCTCGCCGGCTCGCAACGACTGATGATGGTCGGGCTTATTGCTGGCGCCGGTGCCGGCCGCGCGATTCAAGAAATCGCCAGTGGACAGTTGTTTGTCTTGTTCTTCGTCTTTGTTTTGTTTGGGCGACAGTTGTTGGGCAATCAAATCCGCAAAACCGATGCCGGGTTTGCCGGCCAGGTGCACGGACATTTGCTGGTCGTACATGTCTTGATAAAACTGGGTTTGTTGGCTATCCAAAATGCCTTCGGACAATTTAGCCTGACGCATGTTTTTCATGATCATGCCTAAAAACACCGACTCGAATTGTTTGGCGACTTCCTTGATCGCCTCGGGCGATTGCTCGCGGGCGCCTTGTTTAAGTTTCGCCAGGCCGTTGAAGTCGGTATAAACCGAAGCGCTGTCTACGTTTAACATGGGAATCTCCAAAGAATCATGCAATTGGCGGCTGTGTAACGTTGTTTAAATCACAATCAACTCGGCTCTGAGCGCGCCGGCGGATTTCAATGCTTCCAAAATCGCCACCAAGTCGCTGGGGCCGGCGCCGACGCCATTTACCGCTTGGACGATCTCGTCCAGCGATACGCCGGGGTTGAAGACAAACATGTGGTTTTTATCTTCTTTAACCGAGACATTGGATTGCGGTGTGACTACGGTACTGCCGCCGGATAAGGGGTTGGGCTGGCTGACTTGTTGGTTTTCGCTGATCGTCACCGTCAGGCTGCCATGAGACACCGCGGCCGGTTGTACTCTGACCTTGCTGTTGATAATCACGGTGCCGGTGCGCGAGTTGACGATCACTTTGGCCGGTGCGTCGTCGGGAGCCAATTCCAGGTTTTCGATAACTGAGGCAAAACCGACCCGTTGATTGGGATTAACCGGCGCTCTGACGCTGACCGAAGTGGCGTCGACGGCTTGCGCGGTGTCGGCGCCTAAAGCCTTGTTGATCGAGTCCGCCATGCGCTGCGCGGTGGTGAAATCCGCGGAATTCAAGTTAAACACCAGGTCCGCGCTTTGATCGAATGAACTGGGCACGATGCGTTCCACCGTGGCGCCGTTGGGTACCCGGCCGACCAGTGGATTGTTGACGGTAATTTTTGAGCCGTCCTGGCCGCCGGCACTAAGGCCGCCTACCACTAAATTCCCTTGTGCCACCGCATACACATTGCCGTCGGCACCGCGTAAAGGACTCATCAACAGCGAGCCGCCGCGCAAACTTTTGGCATCGCCTATCGAGGACACCGTGACGTCAATTTTTTGACCGGGTTTGGCGAAAGCGGGCAGGTCGGCGTGAATACTGACCAATGCGACGTTTTTGGCTTTGGGATCGGTATCGGGCGGCAAGGTCAGGCCCAGTTTGCCCATCATGCTGCGCAGGCTTTGGCCGGTAAATTTGGTTTTGTCGCCGGTTTTATCCAGCCCCGTCACCAGGCCATAGCCCACCAATTGGTTGGTGCGCACGCCGGCGATGGCGGCGATGTCTTTGATACGTTCCGCTTGCGCGGTATTTGCCAAGAGCAGTAAGGCGAATGAAAAGAGTATTTTGTTCATCAGATTTCTCCGTCAGCCTCGGCTAGAAAGGAAACAAGGGGCTGGAAAGAATTCGCGAGATCCAGCCGGGCTTGCTGCTGTCGGCCAAGGCGCCGTCGCCGGTGTACATAATTGTGGCGTCGGCCACTTTGCTGGAGGCCAGGGTGTTGGCGACGTTGATGTCGATAGGCCTTACGATGCCGGACAGGCGGATATATTCGCTGCCGTCGTTCAGCGTCACACGTTTTTCGCCGCGCACGCGCAGATTGCCGTTGGGCAACACGTCGACCACGGTCACGCTCATGCTGCCGGTCAACCGGTTACTTTGCCGGGAGTCGCCTTTGCCTTCGCTGCTGCGGTCGGTACTGTATTCGAGCGATGAGGCCAGGTCATGTCCAAGCAAAGCCTCGCTGGCGACGCCGAATAGAGTTGGGGCGGAGCCTTTGATATTGATGTCAGAGTTTTTACTGGCCTTGGAATTGGCTTGCTTGGTGGCGTTGGTGTTTTCGTCGAAGGTTACCGTCAAAATATCGCCGACCCGGCGCGCGGCATGATCTTCGAATAAGCGCATGTCGTAGCCGGCCTGGTAAATCGCGCCGTTGCTTTGTTGGGGCGGCCGCAAATCGGCGGGTTGTACCGGGGCGAAGTCGGGGTCGCGTTTTGGCAAGGTATCGCAGCCTGCCAGCAAGGCGATTGCCGCTACCAGCAAAATTTTGCCGCCTGCTTGCCGTGTGATGAATGTATTCATGAGCTTTGTCCTGAATTAAAGTTGTTGCGTGACAAAGGACAACATCTGGTCGGTGGTGGAAATGGCTTTGGAGTTCATCTCATAAGCACGCTGGGTTTCTATCATGTTGACCAGCTCTTCCACGACGTTGACGTTTGAGGTTTCCAAGGAACCTTGAATCATGGTGCCAAGTTCGTTTTCGCCGGGCGCTCCGATAATCGGCGCACCGCTGGCGACAGTTTCCCGGAACAGGTTGTCGCCAATCGGCTCCAAGCCGGCGGTGTTGATGAAGTCGGCGATCTGAATCTGTCCCACCTGATTGGCTGCCGCCGCGCCGGGTTGGGTTACCGATACCGTGCCGTCCTGGCCGATGGTGACGCTCAGCGCGTCTTGAGGAATGGTGATGGCCGGTTCCAGCGGCATGCCGTTGGAGGTGACCACTTGGCCGGTGGAATCCATTTTGAACGAGCCGTCACGGGTGTAGTTGATGTCGCCGTTGGGCATTAAAATCTGCATAAACCCGCGTCCGCTGACCGCTATATCCAGCGAGTTGCCGGTTTGTAGAATATTGCCTTGGGTGTGCAGTTTTTCGGTCGCTACCGTGCGCACCCCGGTGCCTAGCTGTAAGCCGGTGGGTAATTGGGTGTTCTGGGTGGACTGTGCGCCGGCTTGACGGACGTTTTGATACATCAAGTCGGCGAAAATCGGTCTGGCTTTCTTGAAGCCGGTGGTGTTGACGTTGGCCAGGTTATTGGAAATAACCGCCATGCGGGTTTGTTGGGCATCCAAACCGGATTTTGCGACCCATAATGCTCGTTCTGTCATGACAATCTCCTAATCTGACAATTTTTTGTCTTATCAGGAGTAAAGCAGAAACTATGCCACTTGCATCAGCTTGGCGCTGGCGCCTGATGTGTCATCGATGTTTTTCATGACCTTGGATTGCAATTCGAAGTTTCGAGACAGCTCTATCATTTCCACCATCGCCGCCAAAGCATTGACGTTACTGGATTCCAGAGAGCCTTGAATCAGCGTGACAGTGGCGTCGGCCGGTATGGCGCCGGCTTGCTTGGCGTGCATCAAGCCATCTTCGCGTTTTTCCAGATTGGCCGGATCGGGATTCACCAGCTTGATCCGTTCAACAATCACGCTATTGGTGGCATTGACGCCTTGCGGGACGATGGAGATGGTGCCGTCGGTACCGATTTCCAGTTTTTGGGCGGGCGGAACCGTGATCGCTTCGCCGCCTTCGCCAAGCACCGAGAGTCCTGCGCCGTTTTGCAGTAAGCCTTCCGGGGTGAGGCGCAGATCACCGGCGCGGGTATAGGCCTCCTGGCCCTCGGCATTACGCACCGCGATCCAGCCTTGGCCGTTGATGGCGACATCCAGGTCGCGGCCGGTGGTGTGGATACTGCCGCTGGCCATGTTGGTGCCCGGGCGTTCGGTCATCGAATAGACCCTTGATGGATAACCGGGACCGAAAGCCGGCATCGCGCGAAATTGCTCGAAATCGGCCTTGAAGCCGGTGGTTTGGGCGTTGGCCAGATTATTGGCGTTGGCGCCTTGCGCCAGCAAGGTCTGCTTGGCGCCGTTCATCGCAATGTATAGGCTACGGTCCATGGTTATTCCCCATTAATTACCGAATCTGCAGTATGGTTTGCATAATGCTGTTTTCAGTGGTGATGGTTTGCGCATTGGCCTGGTAATGCTGTTGGGCTACGATCAGGTTGACCAGTTGCGCGGATAGCTCGACATTCGAGCTTTCCAACGCGCCGGCCTGAATCAAGCCGAAGTTATTCGCGCCGGCCTCACCGGGAATCGGTTCCCCGGAGTTGGCGCTTTGTCCCCAAGCGGTGTCGCCGATTTTGGCCAAGCCGTTGGTATTGGCGAAGCGGGTCAATGCCACTTTACCCATGGTCTGTGAGCCGCCGTTACTGAAGCGGGCAAATATCACCCCTTCATCGTCAATATCAATGCCCGTCAAGCGTCCGGCCGGTAAGCCGTTTTGCGTCATCGTATTCACGCTGAACTTTTCCTGAACCTGGGTGGAACCGAAGAAGTCCATGGTGCCTACCTTCACAGGGGCCGCGCCGGTCGCCGGCAGTATGGTGTAATCACTCAAGGCGAAGCGTCCGGACACCGGGGATTGTAATTTGCCGGAGGAATCAAAAGTCATCACGGCCGGCGTCGGCAAAGTGGTGGTCGTGGCCGGGGCGGCGACCGCCGTGCCATAGGTGCCGGCATTGATGGAGGTTCGGGCGTTTGGGGTGGCTGGCTCGGCCATAAAATGATACACACTCCAATTCGTAGTGGAGGCTGTCGAGGCGCCTTTTACATAATAGGTGGAGAGAATATGCGGCGAACCCAGCGAATCGTAAACAGTCACCGAGGTTTGCGAGTTGTAGGAGTTATTGTTGGTTGGGTCGAACGGAGTTACGCTGGGAACTGTTTCGTTGGCGTTGAGATTTACCGCCAGAGAGACAGTGTCGGTGGCGCTGGGTAAGCCGGTGAGGGTATTGATCTGCACCGGTTGCGTCACCCCGGTGCTGAAGCCGTCGGAGACTGCAGTGCCGTTGGGTTTATAAACCATCAGTGATTTGCCTTGGTTGTTAACTAGATAGCCGTCCTTGTCCAGTTTGAATTCGCCGGACCGGGTATAAGTGATGTCATTGGTTTCTGTTGGGCTTTTGGCCATGGTAAAGAAGCCTTCGCCGCTGATCGCCAAATCCAGGTTGTTGTCGGTGAACGACAAGCTGCCTTGGTTGAATTGTTGGGCGACGTTGGCAACTCTGACGCCGGCGCCGGCCGTGGTGTTGCTGACTCCGCCCAGACTGGAGGCGTAAACGTCGGCAAATTCCGAGCGCGACTTTTTAAAGCCTACGGTGTTGGCGTTGGCAATGTTATTGCCGGTCACCGCCAGATTGTTGGATGCGGCGTTTAAGCCGCTTAATGCTGTTGTAAAAGCCATGATGCCTTCTCCTTCACAAGATTTGTTTAATTTGACTGAATTTTACGGTGCCGACGCCGTCCAGATTGACTTGCAGGCCGCTGCTGCCGCTGCCCATCGTCACGCTTTTCACCAGCGATTTAATATTGGTGGCTAATACCGTATTGACGCCGTCAATTTTGGCTTCCGCTTGAATTTTGTAGACGCCGGGGTCGGCAAATTGTTTATTGCTGTCTTTGCCGTCCCATTCGAAGGTGGTAGTGCCCGCCGACTGTGCGCCCATATCGATTTCTCTGATGGTGGCGCCGGTTTGCGGGTCTATGATTTTCACGCTGACATTCGGCGAACTGCTGGGCATTTCGAAATCGCCCGAGACGCTGCCGCCGGCACCCAGCAATGCTTCCTTGGAGGGTGCCGAAACATGGCGGCCAACCAAGCCGGCTGCTTGCAGGGCTTGGTCTGAGCTGAGCGAGCTGGCAAACTCTTTGAACGAAGCCTGTAGATCTTGAATACCCGATACGGTGCTGAATTGCGCCATCTGGCCAAGAAATTCGCCGTTATCCATGGGCTTCATCGGGTCTTGATGCGTCATTTGCGTGGTCAGCAGTTTCAGAAACTGGTCTTGCCCCAAGCTTTGTTTTTTTACGCCGCTTGATGTGTCGGAGCTGGTAGTGGCCAAGCCGAGACTTTTAAAGGTGTCTATTGCGCTGGTCATAAATGCCTCACTGTCCCATTTTCAGGGTTTGCAAAATCAGGTTTTTAGCAGTATTCAACACCTCTACATTGTTTTCGTAGGAGCGGGAAGCGGACATCATATTGGCCATTTCTTCCACGGTATTGACGTTGGATTTATAGATGTAGCCGGTCGCGTCCGCCAACGGATGATTGGGGGCATATTCCATCACCGGCGGCGCTTGGTTTTCGACGACGCCCAGCACGTTGACGCCGCTGGCGGTGCTGTTCTTGTCCATTGCATTTTTCAGTTCGGCGGCAAACACCGGTTGACGGGATTTGTAGACCTGATCAATGCTGCTGCTGACGCTGTTGGCGTTGGAAATATTGCTGGCGACCAGATTGAGTCTCAGGTTTTGCGCGTTCATACCGCTGCCGGCGACATCGAAGATGCGAAATGCAGACATGGTTATTCTCCTTTAATGGCCGACATCAGGCCGGAAAACTTGTTGTTGATAAACCGTAAGCTGGCTTCGTACTGCACGGCGTTTTCTGCGTATTTGGCTTGTTCGATGTGCGATTCGACGGTATTGCCGTCCAGCGAGGCTTGTTGCGGATTGCGGTACAGCAGGTCTGCGCCGAGTACATTATTCTGGCTAGACAGATGGCCTTGCTGGCTGCGTTTCAGCTCTGATCCTGCCCCGGCCAGGGTTTGTTGAAACACCGACTTGAAGTCCAGATCGCGGGCTTTGTAATCGGGCGTGTCGGCGTTGGCCAGGTTTGACGCCAGAATCTCGCTGCGCTTTTCGCGCAACGCTAATGCTTGCGGATGAATGCCTAAGGCACTGTCGAAATTAATAGCCATAATTGCCACCTTTGGGTTTTTTAAACCTTAAAGCAGTATATGTGCCATAAAATAAATGTGCTGTTATTTCATTTGTGTAGCGGATTTGAGGGATGGCGAGAGTGTCAAAAAACAGTGTTTCGGGCGGGGCGGCAAAATGCTGCCGTTGTGTTAAGTCGTCAATAAACTGACGAGCGACTTAACCGACTTTTTTGAAGTAGCTGGTTAAGCCGGAGCGAACCAATTCAAAGCTGTTTAAGCCTGTCGGCATCGCTTCGGTACTGCTTAGAAACAGATAGCCGCCGGGTTCCAGGCTGTCAGCCATACGGGAGAGGATGTCGCGTTTAACTTGATCGGAGAAATAGATCAGGACGTTGCGACAGAAGATCAGGTCAAAACGGCCCAAGGCAGTGAACGATTTGAGCAGGTTGAATTGTTGAAAACGCACGAGCTGGCTGACTTCCGGGCTAAGTAAGTAGCCGTCGTAATTTTTGTGGAAATACCGGGCTTTTGCCGCGCTATCCAGGCCGCGAGATAGTGCGGCTTCTGAATAAACCGCTCGCTTGGCTTCTTCGAGGATAGCTTCCGAGATGTCCGTGCCGATAATTTGCACGGAGCGGGATTTGCTGGAGGCTCTGATGGCTTCCAGGGCGCAGATGCCTATCGAGTAGGGTTCCTGGCCGGATGAGCACGCGGCGGACCAAACTCTGATGTTGCCGTTTTTGCGATTTAGCAAGTTGGGTAGGACTTGGTCTTTGAGTTCGACGAATTGCCGTTCGTCGCGAAACCAGAAAGTTTCGTTGGTGGTCATCGCGTCGATGACGGCGCTTTTGATTTTTTGCGAGGAAAATGACGCGGATTGCAGGCTATTGGCTAGTTCAGCGAAACTTGTGAATTCAAATTTGCCCATCAAGGGCAATAATCGGCTTTTTACCAGGTATTGTTTGCTGTCGCCCAACTCGATGCCGCAGCTCTGGCTGAGGAATTGTTGTATGGTTTGGTACTCCGCGGCGGAAATGTCGATAATTTTACCCGCCGGACTACCCGGTTCAGCCTGGTTCAACATGTCTAAGCTTTGCGGCTGGACGGCGTCTCGAGTATCGGTCAGGAATGGGCTGCATGATAAAGTTTGAGCTGATGCTGAATGGAATTCATCAACGAGTCTGGGTCAAATTTGGCCAGAAATTCGTTAGCGCCGACTTTTTGGACCATTGATGTGTTAAACACGCCGCTTAATGAAGTATGCAAAATCAAATAGATTTTTTTCATGTTGGGGTCGGCCTTGATTTTGGTAGCTAGGGTATAGCCGTCCATGCGCGGCATTTCTACATCGGAAATGATCATCGAGTATTTGTCCTGAATATCGATGCCGTCGGCCACCAGCGCGTTTAAATGATCCCAGGCTTCTTGGCCGTCTTTTAGCAGCGTACATTCGATGCCGATTTGCTGGCAGACCCGTTTAACTTGGTTCCTGGCCACCGATGAATCGTCCACTACCAAGATATGATCGTTTTTGCTGGTTACTTCCATGTCAATGATTTCTGCAGAAGCTTCTTCGCGGCCGCCGATGACTTCTTTCATGACTTTTTCGACGTCAATCACTTCTATCAGCTCACCGTCGATTTCAGTCACTGCGGTTAGATAGCTTTCTTTGCCGGTGCCGGTAGGTGGGGCTTTTACTTGTTCCCAACCGATATTAATGATCCGGTCTACCGAGCCGACCAGAAAGCCTTGAATGGAACGGTTGTATTCGGTGACGATGACGTAGCAGCCGGCGTCGCGGACCAAGGGTCTCATGCCGATAGCCATCGACAAATCGAGTACGGGAATGGTTTTACCGCGCAGGTGGGCCACGCCGCAAATCACCGAATGTGAATTGGGAATTTGCGTTAAGGGCGGGCATTGAATCACTTCCTGAACTTTGAAAACATTAATCCCAAAGCGTTGTTTACTAACAAGTTTAAACAACAAGAGTTCGAATCTGTTGTGCCCCGCTAGTTTGGTGCGCTGATCGACTCCGTCTAAGACTCCGGCCATAAAACCCCCTGAAATATACTGCTTGCAATTATAGACACTTTGCTTTTTTTTACTTTATAAAATTACTGGTATGTTTCGTGCTGTATTCTTGCAAAAGTCAAAAAAATGGCGACTGCAATGAAGATCAAAAATTTGAGAGTGATTTGGCTGTTGGTCTGCGAAACAGCGTTAGCGGGGCCGATGCAGTCGGTGCCGTTAATCCAGGATGCGGTTAACCAATACATCAGCACCAATCTTGCTCCAGGCGGCAAGTACGAAATAGGCGGAGCGCAAATTGATCCGCGTTTGCAATTGCCGCAGTGCGAACAACCATTACAAGTATTTACCCAATCCGGCGAAATAAAGCCGGGCAGGAATACGGTGGGGGTGCGATGCCAGGGCGAAAGAGGCTGGACGATTTACAGCATGGTATCGGTAAGGTCGTTTAAAGACGTACTGGTCCTGAATCGTTCATTACAGCGCAATGATGTGATTCGTGCCGAATATTTGACTACGGAAACCCGCGATATCGGCTTGTTGCAGCAGGGCTATCTGACCGAGCTGGATGACGTCGTCGATAAGCAGGCGGTACGCAACATTCCCGCCGGCAGTGTGTTAAGCAAGCAGCACGTTACCGAGTTGACATTGGTGAAGCGCGGCGAGCGGGTAAATATTCAATCAGGCAAGGCCGGAGTGCTGATTAGCGCGGTTGGCACGGCGATGGCGGATGGCGCCAAAGGTCAGAAAATCAATGTAAAAAACTTGTCTTCGCAACGGGTAATCCAGGCCACCGTGGTGGATTCCGGTCAGGTATCGGTTTATTTTTGATAAAGCGTTAAAGGAATTTATGATGATGCCGCTAAATGCTACAGATAAAACTAATTTAGGAATACCGTCATGGCTATCGACCCTATCACCAGCAAATCTGTTAGCACACCGCTACCGGCAAAACCAGCGGTTAAGGACTCGGCCGAACTTAAAGAGAAGCCCGTCAGCGGCGCCTCCACGGACACAGTCAACATCACAGCGACCGCTCTGGACATTAAATCGGCAACTGCTGCAAGCGCTACCGCCCCCGTGGTGAACGAAGACCGTGTGGCGGCCATAAAAGCCGCTGTGCAGGACGGCAGCTATCAAGTCAACGCCGAGCGCGTTGCCGAGAAAATGTTGCAATTTGAAGGTCAACTAACCAATAGCACATGACGTCATGATAGAGAAAACTTATCAAATCACCGAAAAACTACTAAATAACGGTTTAAAAGCAACGCAAAGTTTGCACGAGCTGCTGAACGCCGAAGCCGCAAACCTGAAACAAAAAACCGATGCGGATGCCATATCGGCAATCGCTACCCACAAAAAAGATCTGGTTGCCCAGCTTGAGCAATTCACCAAGCAACTTGGGCAGGTACTCGCCACCGAGCAACTGGTGGTGAGTAACGATGGCATGAAAGCCTATCTGGTCAAAGCTAAATCCGCCGGTATCAATATTTCCGAGTCCTGGAATTATTGGAATCACATCGTTAGGCTCTCCCAAACCTGTCGCACAATTAACGAACAAAACGGTGCCAGCATTGCGTTATTGAGTCGACATACGCAAAGATCACTGCAAATCTTAAGAGGCAAGTCGCCGTTAGCCGCTACCTACGGGCCTGATGGCGTTACCCGCAACGAGCTGTTTTCGCATACATTAATTTCGGTGTAGACTGAGCGACGAATAACCAGACAGGTCGCTCATATGCTGCGAAAACTCAAGCATTTATTTTCAAAACCGTTGCCGACGGAGCCCGCTCACGATGACGATGACGAGCTATTGAGTTTTGAGAACCCTAACTTTATTACCGATTCCGACAAGATTGCCAAATTGCTGGGGGAAATTGAAAATAGTTCGCCGCTATGTACCGTTCAGGTTGAGGGCGAGGACTTTAGTTCTTCAATATTGGCAGTCAAACTGGATAAGAAGGTCATTATCCTCGACGAACTGATGCCTAAACACGGCAACGATTTTCTGTTGCTTAATCGCTCGCTGAAACTCTCTACCTTTCATAAGGGTATCCATTTATCGTTTAATCTGGCGGGAATCGAAGTCGGTCATTCAAGGGGAATCAATTACTACAAAGCCCCGTTCCCTGATCGCGTGTTTTATCCCCAGCGGCGGCGCACCCCTCGTCTGGAAATTAGCAGTATCGATATTCCGTTTTCCGGCGTTGTGCAGCGCACGGGTATTTCGGTCGGAGGTAGTCTGTTCGATTTATCCAGAGGCGGAGCGGGGATTACCGTTCCCGTTAATAGGGCGCGGGTTCAGCGCGGCGATACCGTAAAAAACTGCCAAATCACCTTTGAAGATTATGTTATGGATTTTGATCTGTCCGTACGCTTTGTAAAGCCGGTATCGGCGGCATCAGCCAAAGTGCAAATCGGCGGATTATTCGAAAATCTGTCTGCAAAAAGCCAATCCAAGCTGTCCTATTTCATCACTTCACTTGAGCGCGTGGTGATTAGAAAACAGAAAGCCTAGTCTTTTGGCCTGTGGTAAAATCACGCGCTAAGGTCCCGGTAGCTCAGCAGGATAGAGCGGTCCCCTCCTAAGGGACAGGTCGGACGTTCGAATCGTCTCCGGGACGCCATATAAATCAATGTCTTGTGCTGATTAATAAAAACTTAAAACGCTCTGCGTCACACTCACGTCACGCTAAGAAATAAAAAGCCTCAAAAACCTACCTGATTTCTCTACTTAATAAACGCTAACCAATTCGGTTAGATGGTTTGGCTTTTAGGCCGTTCAATAACTTGGGCAGAACGTCCCCGGCTTTCGCTTTCATATTGAAATCGGCTTTGCTGTCCAGCGGGGTTTCGTCGGGGTTGATTTGAATTACCTTTGCGCCGTGCTGCTTGGCTATATCGGACAAACCGGCTGCCGGCCAAACAAGCGCAGATGTTCCGACGGAAATAAACACCTCACATTTGGATACTGCTTGCGCAGCTTGCTTTAAGGCTTTTTCCGGTAAAGATTCGCCAAACCAAACTACTCCAGGGCGAATGGTATTGCCGCAAATTATGCACACTGGTGGCTCAACGCGCCTGCCGCCCTCGGGTTCATTCGGTATGCCCTCCGGGTGTTGATAGGGATTCCCGCAATAGCTGCATCGTGGCTTATGCAAACTGCCGTGCAGGTGGATAACGTCATTGCTGCCGGCGCGTTCGTGTAAGTCATCCACGTTTTGCGTAATCAGAGAGAATTGTTCGAACCGCCTTGCCAATTCCGCCAATGACAAGTGCCCGGCGTGCGGCTGGGCCTTGAGTGCGTGCATTCTGCGCCATTCGTACCAACCCCAGACCAAAGCTTTATCTTCCTCGTAACCGCGAGGACTTGCCAAACGTTGCGGGTCGTAGCGTTCCCAAAGCCCGGTCTGCGCGTCTCGAAAGGTGGCGATGCCGCTTTCTGCCGACATGCCAGCTCCTGACAAAACAGCGACGCGTTTTGCCTTGCGAATTTCATTCAAGATTTTGTTTTCTGTCATCTTCGATAGGAAAAAATTGGCGTTAGAACGAAGTTGCTTTGTTTTGCCGTTTGTTGTGGGGTTACGGCATGATTGCCCTATGATTAACCACAAGCCAAGGGAATCGTTATGGAAATCAAGAAAATACTAGGCGTTTTGGTCGGCTTAGCATCGACAGGGGCCAATGCGACTTTAATCCCGTACACCTCCAACGGCGTGGCTTTGGTTTATAGCAGCGTTAGTGATGTGACTTGGCTTGCTGATGCAAATTTATTTGACACAATGGAGACCAGACAGATTGCACCATCTTTCATTAATTCAATAATTTCCGATACACCTTATATCTACGATACGCCAAATTACTTTGATGGAGAATATTCTTTTCCCGAAGGAAACCTTAATCCTTCTGGAAGGTACAAAGTGACGGGCTACGATTTCCTTGCGGGTGGATTAATGACTTGGTACGGAGCCATAGCATTTGTTAATTACTTAAATACAACAAACTATGCAGGTGCTAACCAATGGCGATTGCCAACTATTAGCGATTATGCAAATCAAGGATACAGTCAATTAGACGGTGAAATAGGACAGCTTTTTTATAAAGAACTGGGAGGTATTGCAAGCCAAGCTATCCCAGAAAATGATTATTTTCACAGCGTGAAATTTGCGTATTGGTACGGTTCTGAGTATTTGCCAAACCCAATTAATTCGAGCATGTTCTACACCTATGACGGCGCTCAAACCAACGATAATAAAACGAATCACTTGTACAGTTGGGTAGTTGCACCAGGACAATTATCTGAAGTTCCGTTGCCTAGCGCCCTTTGGTTCCTGTTAACTGGGGTTTTTTCAATACGTTTGCTTAAATTTAGAAGGTGATTCTGTATTGCAAAATATTAAAGCCCTTTGACTAGAGGGGCTACGATTAAAACCCTTACTTTTACGTTGGACAAACAAAGGAGTTCGTTATGAACATCAAGAAAATATTCATTAGCACCGTTTTTGCCGCTGTAGGGTTCCCAATAATGGTATCGGCAGAATGTCCATATGACCCGAACTGCTTAGACAATCCATATGGTGCTGGTAGCCCGTACAAGTCCGATGGGTTAAAAAATCCCTACAGTGAATACGGTAGCCCCTACAGCAATAAATCGCACACAAATCCTTATGCCACAGACGCACCAAAACTTTACGATAGCGAAGGAAATTACCGAGGACGCCTGAGCATAATCCCTACGATTCTGATTCCACTTCGAACCCCTACGGTAGATATGGAAGTAAATATTCGCCAGACAGTATTAATAATCCATACGGAGCAGGTAATCCACATTCGAATGCCCCCATTTATGTCGTCCCGTCTGAGTAGTTTGCCTAATTAATCGTTAGCAACTGTCATTGTAATCTTTCCTGGCCCAGACAATTTAACAATAAGAAGGAGCGCCAAATCGCATAATATTTTAATTTCGGCCTCAATCACCCGATTTACCAAGCCCTAAGCTCGAACATCGAATTCATCGAGATAGAAAACGTGCTTCGACTTTTTTCCAGGGTAACGACACTGCAAGGCTTGCTGCTCAGTTTTACCCTGCTCAAGAATGATAAAGACCGGGCCGGATTGGCAATTCTTTCGCTCAAGCTTGTGCAGTCTATTTTGCAACGCCATTGAATTTACCTCGCAAGGGGATAAAAGATTTTGATAGTTGTGTAGGTCGGCCAGAAAATGGCATCGCTGGCCCGAGAAGGCCACTACCGATTCGTTTTGCTCGCGTCGAATCGTTTCCCCTTCGCATTCGTAGCCAAAGATTTCAGCGCCAGGGTCAACGATAAATCGAGAAATTCGAATACAGGATTGTTGGGCATTCTGCCGCTGTTCCATCTGACAGATTCGCTTATCTAAGTTCATGCTGCCAACATCCAGGTATAGGCTTCTTCCGGTGACAATCCACTAGTTTTGTTAACCGGTTTTTCAGATGCGGTTGCGGGTTGGCGCACCATCCAAAGATACTGCTCCATCGGGCTTAATCCTTCCGGCATTTTCGGTGGATTGATTGAATGCAGATTTTCCAAATGACTGAGTCGGGCTTGCAAACTCATTGTCTACTCTCTAGTGCTTCAACTCTGGCAATTAGCTCGGTGGTTTCAATCAGCTTGCCTTGATGAGTCAGAACGGAAATTAGCTGATTGGCAACGTCAGGCGGGACATTACCGGATAACGCCGCATTGACAACTTCCGCGCCTTGCTCGGCCAATCCTGCGGACTTGTTCAGGGTAATTGCCACGCTCGCCGCCACCGGTCTCAGCGTTGGAGCAATGCGGTCTAACAGCGTCTTACAGGCTTGCAGGTCGCCGTTGAGCGCGGCATCCATCACCACTTTCAATATATCTTCGCGGCGTTCCTCAATCGCTTTACGCACCATGCCGCCCGCTGATTTGCCTTTGGGCCTGCCGTTAGGGTTTCCCGACTGTCCGGGTTTGGATTTAGGCGTTGGCATCGCAAACTTCTGTTATCGCTCTGTTAGAGTTCTGATAATTCATAATTGAACTGCGTTTAATTTATCAACATAACTCTTCCGTTGCAAACCAAAGCCTTCAACGAAATGGATGATTTGCTTGGAAATTAGGCCGTTCGCATGTTTTCACCTATTTGTGGCCTGTACATCGCCTTCCCTGGAATTCGACTAGTTTTCTACAACGTCCGGCATATCGTCAGAAATCGTTTTTCTAATCAATGTCTCCGGGGTTTTGTCCTTGGGTCGGCCTGCCGGGCTTCCGCTTTGGCCGGGTTTGAATTTGGTATTTGCCATCTGTTCAAATCCTGCTTGTTTCACAGTTTTTAATAATCTGAAAGTGCAGATAGAGCAGATAAAAGCCTTTTTTAGTAAAGTCCTCACGGAAATAAAATATAAGAAAACTTTGGGAAAATGGGATTTATCTGCACTATCTGCACTCGTTTACCAACCGCGGGCGGTTTTATAGTTGCCGGAATAGTTGGCTTCCTTAACGGCAAGGCCTGCCCAAAGCGTTAATCCACTGGACCTACGGCTATTAAATCCCCGTTCACCAAGCCGCCGACCAAGTGAAATGTTACTGGCTGGCTTTAAACCGTTATCGAAGCACCATTGCTTATAATTGCTGTAAATATCGGTCGATGATGTTTCAAAACTTGGTGACTGTCGGCAGCACTCAGCCAGCCAACGCCCGACCAAGTCCTGTTCGTCCTGATAGTCGCCTGTTGCTTGCCTGATGGTGGCAGGCACATCAACCAAACCGCGCCGCTGCCACTCAATACAGCCTTCTACCATCCACGCTAAGATGTGCGGGGATTCGGCTCTTAGTTTGTCTAATAGCGCAGGGTCGCGTTGTTCCGGTGTAAACGTCCTTTTGAATGGGACTAACCTAACTCGACGCCATATGCCGTAATCATTGCCTTTGATGATGGGCTTATGGTTGCCTAGCATCATCAGTTTAAATTGTGGCGTAAATTGGAAGGGTGCGGCGTAAAGCTTCCGTGCGGTCATGGTGTCGCCTGCCACAAGGCTTTTTATAAATGACTCGGCCAATGCTGCACCATCTTCGGTTTCGGAACTCATAGCCAGCCTAGCACCTATCAACTCGGCTAGGTCTGGTGTAGCCCCGCCGGCTTGCCGTTTCGATTCGGTTAATGTTTCGGCAGCGATGGCGCGCGCATAATCACCAAGGATAAATCGGATGGTATCAGCCAAAACGCTTTTACCGTTTGCACCCAAGCCAAAGCAGAAAACAAAGATTTGCGATAGAAACGCCAGCCAGCGCCGTGCCTCTTTAGATTTGCCCAACTGCTTGACGTTCAGCGACTTGGTTATAAAGTCGTTTTGTTGTGCGGGCCTAGTGGTTCCGGTTCTCAGGTCTAGTGATACACGACCACAATCTAAGGCTAAACGGAACGGGTCAGCATCGATAAGCGCCAGCGGCAAGCGTACCGTGTCGAAGTCCATCAATAACGACACAGATGCTTCAATGGTGCGTTCTTTCTGCGATGTGCGCGCCCATTTAGCAAAATGCTGGGCGTCGGCCAAGTGTAAGCCGCCCTCGGTGTAAATCTGCTGAGGTAATCTTGCGGCTAAGCCTCTTACTGTTGCGCCGTCAACGTCCCACATCCAAGCACCATCACGCCAATGTAGCCAGGCTTTGGCATCGTGGACATAATGCAGATTTCCTCCGTGAGCATCTAGCAATCGGGAGGCGTTGCCAAGCTCAGATAGTGGTCTAGTGCTTGCCGTGCCGTCGCGAACATCCGTACCTGATAACGCCGGAACTGCAAAACATGTTTTTGTGGTGGGCAGCGCTTCAAATACCTGCTCAATTTCCCGCCGTACCGCATCTAGTCCGGCAGATTGTGCCAAGTCATTAAAGTCCCCGCCATAGGGTGGAAATACCACGGCAGCGGCTACAGCTTGAGCCGCATCGGTTGCCTTGCTGCGTCCTGGGTTGCCCTCGGTTTGTATGTCATCATTGCCGCAAATTAAGAGGCGCGCGGATTGGTAACGATTCCGCAAATCTTCGGCCACACTGCGTAAATTCCCGGCAGAAAAGCACACACAGACCGCATATCCTGTTGCCCTATGCAGAGTGTCAGCAGTGGCGAAACCCTCGCATAATAACAGCGTAGCGCCGTTTTCCGGTGTGCCTAGCCACACATGCCCACGACACATACGACCGCCGCTATAAAAGCGTTTTTGGCCGTCTGGCGCGATACGTTGCAGGCTTTGCAATTCGCCAATAGAACCATAAACCGGCAGCACCAAAGAGCCGTTACTATCCACGCGCGCCATGTGCGGCTTAATAACTTTCCTCATTAAATACGGGTGCGTTTCATCCGCTGGGGTTGCCGCTTCCCATTCCATCAGGGCTTTTGCTGCGGCCTGTTTATATCCGGCTTCCCGTTCGTCCTGGGCTGCTTTCGTAGCCGCCTTAATGCTGCGGTTAAAGGCGGCTTGCTCGGCTGAATTTAAGGGTTTATCCCGCTTTGCTTGCCATACGTGTTGATTACCAGAGCGCCAGAACCCAAACGCCGCGCCTTGGCCGTCTGCGAATAAATGAACCCAGCCGGACAAGTCCGAGCGTTTGCCATTGGTGGAAAATCGCGTTGTTTTACTGGGCTGGATGTTATCGGGCGGGTCGAAACCCGCCGCTTGCATAGAGTCGCGCAATGATTGCAACATCAATTCCACCTCAAAGCCAGTTGCGTACAATCTGCTTATCTTCGGCAGTAAAGCTGTATTGGCCTGGATAGCATGAGTTGCCGTCCTTGTCGAAACGCTCTACACGGTCACACGGAACCGACAAGCCCTTTCTACGCAACCCTGCCACCAACTCAGGACCGTTTGAGCATCCGGCGATGTTGTCCAGGTTCTCGCGCATAATCGGATTATTTAATAGAGCGATTGCTACTCTTTTTTCGCGCGGGGATAGTTTCATTTTTTACCCCTTTGATTTTGACGTTCGACGCAAGCGAAAAACTCGGCTTCATCAATTAAAACTCGACGGCCAACACGCTTAAACGCAGTCGCAAAACCGTTAGTTTTCTCGTTAAATATTAAGTGACGTAATCCGCCTTGTGGTGGCCACGAGTGGTGCTTGTTCCATTCAGGAACAGGAATTAAGCGGTTGGCGGGTTGTGTTGCTGTAGTGGTCATGAATTACCCCTTACATTCAATTTTGATAAAGATTGATGTTTCGCCGCTTGGTGTTGTTGTTTGCGGCTTGGGGTAATTTTTCCGGTTAGGTGGGTAGTAAAACGATGTAGTAAAAGGTGGTAATTCGTGGGACTATTTTTTACTACGTCTTGCAAAACTGGCGTGGTTTGCCATCATGAACAGCTTGCGGCCTTTTTTCCATGCTGTTTCAAAACTACTTTCCTTGTCGAACAGCGATGGGTAATCATGCTCGCAAAGCTGCTGAATTATCCCTTTATCTCCGTCTGGGATTGCCATTGGTGAAAGTCTTTTTTGCTTGATAACCTCTAATATCGCTTTGTGCTGCTTTTCTAGTTTGGTAAGAGTTGTGTTGTCTTGCCAGTCGTGCGAAGGGTGAGATTCTTTTTCTGTAGGTTTACTATCGACTGAATTGGCCCACTTCCGAAAGACACTAATTTTTTTATTGATTCGCTCTAGTCTCGAATTATCGAACTCAGAGCGACCGGGCAGATTCGACAAGCGGTCGCGCTCCTTCTCTAGCTGTTTTGTCCATTCAACCTTGTAAAGACCTTGTGAGAAATAGTCATTTTCGATTCTTGCTTTTACAAAGAGCATACTGACGCTATTTTCAAGCAAAGCATCGACCGAAAACTTATCGGCGTTGATAGGCTTTTTGTGCTCAAAGACTGTTTCCGGCTCTATCGGGTTTTCTTTAAAAAAATCGTCTGTGTTAAACATCACTCTCCCCTGAAAATCGTGGCATTCATCGATAAATCTCCCGACGGTGACCTATCTCGATTATCAGTACCACCAATTCATCATCTTGGATTTGGCACAGCAATCGATAATCGCCGACGCGATACCTCCAGAGGTCGGACAAATTGCCTTGCAAGGCTTTGCCACTGGTGCGCGGGTTGTCTGTGGATTGGATGCGCTCTTGCAGAAAGGTAACGATGCGCTTTTGTACAGGCTTGTCCAATTTCTGCAAGTCCCGCTTGGCGTCGTCCGATAGCTCAATTGTCCAGGCCAAAGGCTTTCACCACATCATCTAGGCTATGGGAGATTTTTCCGCTGTCCAGATAACGCTGGTAAGCGGCTTCTGCACGCTTGGCGTCTTGGCTATCTTCCAGGTAGTCGAGTAGTGCGGTTTTAACCAGCTGGGCAGGGCTTAGTTGCTGTTGCTCGGCCAGCTCGGCCAGTACGCCAGCGGTTTCGTCGTCGAGTTCTAAAGTCATCATGGTTGGGCTCTCGCGCGACTAAATCAGGTGGGCGATTTTTAGCAATACGCCAATAATCAAACTGGTTTGCAGAAACCCAGCGCCGATAATCCAGCGTGTTAAATCCGCCTTGGTTTCCGCTATTTGTCTGCCGGTTTCGGCAATTTGCCGTCCTGTTTCAGCTCTGAGCATTTCAATATCATGGCGCAACGCGGTTTCAATCTCTTTCAAATCGCGCTTGGTGGCCACGTCGTCTAAATGGTAATCATGGCGCGCCTGTTCAAGGGTGCTGTCAGTGGCGCTGCGCTGTAGCTCGGTTAATACTTGCGCTTGGTCGTCACTAAAGCCCGCAGCTTTTAGACGGTTGGCAAATTGCAGGGTGTCAAATGGGATGGCGTTCATGGTTGTTCCTATGGGCTAAGGGTTAGCGCCGAATATCCGGCTGTTCATGCGTTCTACTACGCCGGCAATATGGCCGTCTGACAAGTGCGCGTAACGCTTCACCATGTCCAGGGTGCGGTGACCAAGGACGGCGGCAATATCGACCATGGACGCGCCGCCCATTGCTAAATAAGATGCCGTGCAATGTCTAAGGTCGTGCCAGCGAAAATTATTAACTTCGGCGCATTGTAAGGCATTCAACCACGCCTTTTTTAGCTCGATGGGCTTGTGTGGGTGAGTGGGAGAGGGAAAGACTAAAGCCGTGTCTAATCGTCTAACCTTGCTCAGTTTTTGCAGCTCGGCCAACGCTTGATTGGCTAACGGTACGCGCCGCCTGTCGCCGTTTTTGGTTGCGTGCAGAATGATGCAGGACTCGGACAGATTGACCACGCCCCAAGCGGTTTCGGTCGGCGGGCTTTCCGGTTCCCGCCAATACAGGTTCATGGTTTCCGATTGCCGCATGCCTGTGGATATAGCCAACACAAAGGCGGGGTAAAGCAATTCGTTTGGCGAATCCTTGCATGCCGCCGTTAGTCTGGATAATTCGCCGTCATCCAAAAAACGAACGATACCGCGCGGCAACTCTGGCATTTCAATGATGCCATCCTTGAGCGGGTTTTTCTCAATCCATCGCCATTCTAAGTGGCATATTTTCAAAACGTGGCCGATTGCGACAAAGTGGCGTTTGACGGTCGCAGCGGCTAGCGGCTTACCTTTGTTGCCGCCATGGTTTACTAACTTATCCCGACAGGTCACAAAATCTGTGATGCTCAAATCGGACAGTCGAAGGTAGCCTATTTCAGATTTCCACCATTCGAGAATCGGGCCGCGTATGCGTAGTTCGTTAGGTTTGAATTTGTTGGGGGCTACATCGGTTGCATATCGGTCTATCATCTCCACTACCGTGTGCTTTTTAGCTTCGGCTGTTTTGAAGTGCCGGCCCTCCTTGATTGCCGCTTCCGTTAATTGCGCCCACTTGCGTGCATCGGTCAGGCGGTTAAAACTTTCGTTTTGTGGCGGGCAGCCTTTCAGCCTAATTTGCACCGTATAGTAGGTCTCGCCGGTTTTGGTGGTGCGCTTGCGTATGTTTGCCATGTTGCCGCCTATGGGACAGCAATCGGCGTTTTGGTATGATGCCCTCAGCCATTGCTTAACCCTGTTCGTTAAGTGAGTCGGTCAGGGCTTGGTGATGTTGGTAGCGTCATCAGGCCCGTTTTGTTTGCGGGTTTAAGTATACTACGGCGTCACACTCACGTCACACTAAGCCACAAAAATCCATAACAAATAACAAAAGCTAGGCAAAGATGGTTGCAAGTAAGTATCTGATTTTTATTGTTATGTTTTGTTGTGCTTTGTGGTGGCTTTTGATTTGAAGCGCACTCCTAAGGGACAGGTCGGGCGTTCGAATCGTCTCCGGGACGCCATAACAGCCGTTACGGACTGCTTTTGGTTGACCAAAGCTCTCGCAATCGTTGCATCAAACGCCAGTTTAAAGTCTGGGTATGAGGCATAGTTTTTTGCAAATCCAACTCCCATGTGCGCTCAACGCTGATGGCGTTTTGAAATAGTTTTCCCGTGCGAGCTTATTTTTCTGCGCATCCGCTATCTTCATTATGAGTCTTGTAGCGGCCATGATTCATGCCAGTTTGGCTCGCTGATAAACTTCAATAGTTGGTCTTACAGGGTGGTAGCCCAGCCAGCAAAGCATCGTTCGTTAAAGGCTTTAATCAAAACTTAATATTTTGTTAATAAAGGATTAAGTTGCCGGCTGTAGAATCTCGGCATACCCAATTTCTAATTGCGGTTTTTAGTTTTGAACAACCGATTTGTCCGACAGATGCACGACTATTCATAAAGATGGAAGGCGTTTCTGTCTTAGCAATGGATTGTGGCGCATTATATTGCACGGTAGAGTTGGGAGCGATTGGTGGTGGGTAGCGGGGCTTGCATTCAGTGGTTTATGCCGTTGTATAGGGATAAGTCTAGGGAGAAAGCCGAAGGGGTATGCACCCTAATGTAGCCAGGTTATTCAAGTGGGTGCCATGCCTTTGTAAAAAGCGCCGTTTAAGTAAAGTCGTTTGAATATATCAATTCATCTATTGAACTTGATCTCTGTTTCAGGGATTAACCATTTTGAGCTATTGCCTTGCGATCAACGAATGTTCGGCAGTAGCGGCTTACGAGAGTTGAAGACTCGTAGTAAGCAGACAGAACTCTGCTAAAGCTGATGTTGTTATGCAATATCGGCTTCGGAGTATAAGGTGGCTAAAGGATAGCCGTTTGTTAACGTAAGTGAAAATGGGGAACAATCCATGAAAATGCTTTTATCTTTAAAACTTTGGCTTGCTGTTTGCCTGTTTGCAGTTTCGACTGCAAGCTCAGCAGGCATCATTTGGGAAGCTACTGACGGCGATAGTAATTTTATCTCCTTCGGTTCTAGTGCATTCCCATTTACTTCAAGTGACACCTTCGGTATCTTTGCTGCTACCGCTGATCTGGCTGCTGATGCACCTGTGTACACTTTTAACGGTGTAGGTAGCTTTGCCTCTGCTAGCCCTTTTAAATTGGGCCTGTTGACAGCAAGCGGTTGGGTTAGCGAAGCCGGTAATTACGAGCTGAGCGCTCCTAATACCTTCTTGTTGTCCTTTGTAAAACCTGGCGTGATTACCAACAACTTAAGCTTTCTGTTTGGATTTGATCTGAAAGCAGCCGCTAATCAAAATCCTGTCACTAGCGTGCCTCTCCCCGCTTCTGTATGGTTTATGACAAGTGCGTTGATGGGCTTTCTGTATATAGGTCGTCGTAAACAGGTCGTTTAATCCCAAGCTATCATTGGGCTTTTAGGCCGGTTGGAGTCCAGTACTCCACCCGGTTTTTTTATGCCTATTGAACAGAGGCCGGTTTGTTCATAAGTGCTTACACAAAGTTGTGAGCAAATCCGGCAACGCACTAAAATCAGCGCACTCATTTTCGAATGCGTTCGAGACACGGTTTTTATAGCGTTTATCTTGTTGCGGCAGGCCATAATAGGCGGTGTGCAGATTATCTTGGGTAAATACTATGGCGAAAATACTAGTGATCGGTTGTGGAGATATTGGCTATCCGGTGGCTTTGCGCTTGCACCAGCAGGGGCATCAGGTAACCGGGTTGAAGCGCAGCGCGCCGGCTGCCTCGACCCCGTTTCCCATTTTTATTGCCGATATAAGATTGGCCTCGTCATTGGTTACTTTACCAAGCAGCTTTGATGCGGTGATATTTATCGTAGCTCCCGATAGCCGACAGGCTGAGGAATATCAAGCGCTGTATGATGTTGGTTTGCGCAATTTGTTAGCGCATTTTGCGGCAGCTGAAACATCACCTTTTTGGTTGATGGTGTCGTCAACCAGTGTTTACGAACAGAATCGTGGCGAATGGGTTGATGAAACCAGTGTCACTGAACCGGCTAGCGCCACGAGCCGCCGGCTGGCTGCGGCGGAGAAACGCTTGTGGATTGCGAGTGACCGCAGTTGCGTCGTGCGTTTTTCCGGAATTTATGGGCCGGGTCGTGATTGGTTATTACGCCGAGTGGAGCGAGGGGAGGGCATCCAACAGCAACCGCCCAGTTATACCAACCGCATTCACTCGGAGGATTGTGTGGCGGTGTTGTTATTTTTACTGGAAAAACAACTCGCGGGTGTAGCCTTGGAGCCTTGCTATCTGGCGACCGACGATGAGCCGGCCCCGCTTTGGGAAGTGATGAGTTGGTTGGCCGAACAATTTGCTTGTCCTCAGCCTCCACCGTTGTTATTAGCTCCAGATGCCCCACAAAACAAACGCTGTCGCAACACCAGGCTCAAGGCCTTGGGTTACCGCTTTTTGTACCCTAGCTATCGGGATGGTTATGCAACCGTGCGACCGTTGCCGGGCGCGGATGGGTGAACTCAATACCTTTAAGCCTCTTCATGTTATTCAAGCTCAAGCAAGTTTATAGGTGTTGAGTTTGCCGTTTATTCGCCACACCGCGCTTCGTCGCGAACACTGTTGCGGCTTGTTGTAAGAACGCCGGCTGACTTTTTTCGCCGCTCCTTCGATAGTCCTCGTCTAACGCTGCCATCGCTTCGGCTGGTGGTACAAATAGTGTGTCAGTCATGACCGAGTAGGTTAATTCGAATAAGCGTTTCAAAGCAATTTGCCAGGTACTGTCCGTTAAGGCGTATAGCGCATCGCTGAATTGTAAAAAGCGGGTAAACGGTTGTTCGGCGACAATGAGCGGCAAACTCGCGGCAAACCGGCCTGAGTTGCCGATTAAATCCCAAAAGCGGGCGAATCGCGTAATACGTTGCAAGTCAGTAAAACTTATATCTCGCGTGCTGAGAATGGCGTAGGGTGGCAGCGGGTCATAACGTAGCTGGTACGCTTCATTGTGTCGGTTGATTGGTGCGCCGCGCAGGCGTTTTAAAATCCCGACCTGAATTTCTTGGGGGTTGAGTGCAAACAGTTTGTCGAAACTGGCACCGAAGCCGGCAAGAGTGTCGCCAGGCAGGCCGGCAATTAAATCGGCATGAATATGGGCGTTGGAATGTTGCCGGAGCCAGCTTAAATTGGCTTCGGTCTTCTGGTTATCCTGTTTGCGGCTGATCAGATGTTGGATGGCAGGATCAAAGGTTTGCACACCCACTTCAAATTGCAGTACACCGGGCGGAAATTGGCTGATGGCCTGCTTCAGACGTTCAGGCAAATTGTCCGGAATCACTTCAAAGTGCAAATATAGATCTTCGCTCAAGCGAGCCAAAAAAAACTCAAGGATAGCAACGCTGTTGTCTACTTTTAGATTGAAGGTGCGGTCGATGAACTTAAAGTGTCGTGCACCGCGCCGGTATAGAATTTCCATTTCGCGCAAAAAGCCGTTTAAGTTGAACGGTTTGGCGGTAGTGTCCAGCGACGACAGGCAAAATTCGCATTTGAACGGACAGCCGCGCGATGCTTCCACGTAGATAATCCGTTGACGGATGTCGGTTTCCGTATAGTGTGGATATGGCGACGCCAGGGTGTCCAATGCGGCCATCTCGCCAGCCACGATTTTTTCGGTTGGTTTAAATCCTGACAGCAACTGCCGGCATAATTGCGGAAAACTTAATTCGCCGTTACCGGTGACGACATAGTCCGCCGATTCGGCAATGCTTGGTAAATCGGGCGGATGACTGACTTCCGGCCCGCCAAGTACGATGATAATTTCCGGTGCGACTTGTTTCAGGATGGCTATCACGGCGCTGATTTCCGCCACATTCCAGATATAAACGCCAAGGCCGATAATCCGCGCTTGTTGTTGCAGTAGTTTTTCGACAATTTCGATTGGGCGCTGCTGGATGCCGAATTCTAATAAGACCGTGTCCGTTTGCAACGTGCCCATGTTGGCGTAGAGATAGCGTAAGCCAAAAGCAGTGTGAATGTATCGGGCGTTGAGGGTAGATATAACGATACGGGGCATGTCTGATGTGGCGGATGGCTTCTAAATTGCGGTAATGCGCCAGCATAGCATCAATTTGGTGTTGGAAGCTGCTCTCGGCTGGTCTGCAAATGCAGGCTACGCGCTAGTGCAAACTATTGTGGAAACTGGCATTGTGCTGAAAATGCCCGGCTGTAGCAGCTTGGTTGGGTGAGTGATGTTGCCGAGTTCTGATTAGGCTGGCGATAGTTTGGGAATAAAACGCTTGTGCTAAACGGCCTATGAAATAACTGAGCCGCTACCGATTTTTCCAAAAAGCGGGATCTAACAATTTAGACGAATCGGCTGCTGCAATCGATGCTTATTTAAGTTCGTCAAGTAAAGCCTGTGCGGCTTGTTGTTGTTGTTTTGAGCCTTTGGACAAGACATCCTCGGCTATCAATTTTGCCGCCTCGGTGTCGCCCATATCGATATAGGCTTTCGCCAAATCGATTTTGGTTTCGAATTCGTCCATATCGGTCAAATCGGAAACCCCCAACTCAAACTCGTCGGTGTCTGTAGTGCTGATGATTGGCGTGTCAAAGTCGAAGTTAAAATCGAACTCGCCGCTCGGTTGCGCAGATGTTTCCAAAACCTGATCTGAAGATTGGGCTGATTTCGGGGTGATATTGTCAAAATCGGAAAAATCGAATGTTTCCAGTTTCAACTGCGATTCTAAATTCAGTTCAGGTTCGATGCTTAGGCTGTCGTCAGTTTGCGCTTTGGAGGTGATGCTGTCGAAGTCGAAATCGAAACTGTCTGCGTCCGCTAACGCTTCTTTGCTGCCGTCCGTAAGGTCTGAAGCGGTCTTTTTTATGCCATCGAAATCACTAAAGTCGAATGATTCTATATCTGTTGATATCTCGGCTTTTGCGGCATCCTCGTTAGATTTATCCGCAGTTGCTTCCGGAGTTGCATTGTCGACATCGAAGTTAAAATCGAAACTCTCCAAAGCATCGATCGAGTTAGGAGATTTTGTTTCCATCTCCTCTTTGTTGTCAGTCGTTTCGGATTCAGTATCCGCAGCAATTTCGGCAAAACTGGCAAAATCCAAAGATTCAAGCGCCAAAGCAGCCGAATCCGCTTCAGTTTTTTCCGAGTCAGAATCTAGCGCAAAGTCGAAGTCGAACGATTCTATGTCATCGTTGCTGGAAACTGCGGCACTTTCCGTGGTTTCGATAGTCTTCGCCGCAGATTTAGAAGCAGGTGGCTGATCGAAATCAATACTTTCGATATTTGCATCGGCTTGCTTGTTTTCAAGCGGTGACCTGGCGCTGCCGCCGAAACTTCCCAAATCAAAATCCAGTCCGTTGTCTTCGAGTGCCAAATCTTTATCGATATTCAGATCCGACAAATCGTCGTCGAGCTGCGCAAAGCCCTTATCCAAATCGATAATTTCCGTGTCGGCCACGGTGGAACTCGCTGCGCTAACACTAGTATCGCCTTTGCTGATGGGCGCTGTGGTAGCGGCAAAACTGCCGCCAAACAAGGCTAAATCTGGGACGATTTCTTTAGCCATATCCGTGACTTTTTTCCAGAATGGCTTATCGGCTTGTTTGCCGGCATCGGCCAGTTCTTGCGCATAACCGGCAAAGCCGTCTTTGTTTTCACTGGCGTAATAGATTTCCAGTAATTTCAGTTTGCATTCGTCGCGGTTAGGCTGTTCGCTTATTGCATGGCGGATCAGTTCTTCCGCTTGTTGATAGCGGCCATACGCCAAGTATACGTCGGCTTCCGAGATCGGATCAACTTCATTTTGATCGGTGTCGAAGGCATCGAAATCGCTAGGAGTAAAGTCGCTGATAAACGAACTTTCGCCTACAGTACCGACGTCGTATTCATCGGTACTGCTAATGTCCATAATCGGTACGGAAAGGCTGCTCTCAGAATCGGGCAGCCGAATTTGACTGGCCGATGCGAACATGCTTTCGGTGTTGGTGCGTTCGTCGATTTTACGTTTGCGCCATAACAACCAGCCCAGCAAGCCCAAAATACCAGTACCTAAGGTGCCGGCAACCCAGTAGTAAGCATCCGAGCTAAATAAGCCTTCGTCTTCTGCAACAACCGGTGGAGGTGGCGGCGGAGTAACTTTGGGTGCGGGTGGAACAATAGGCTTGGGCGCCGGTGGTGTCACCACTGCAGGTTCGGAAACCGATGGTTGCGGAGTCGGAGTCGGCATTACTGCCGGAGCTGGGGCCTCGGGGCTGGCAACGGGTGGCTGAGGTGCCGGTTGCGCGGGCTGAGGGCTAGGCTCGGCCGTTGCTGGTTTATTGTTTTGTAAAGTGGCTAGTTGCTGATCTTTTAAGGCCAGCAATTGCTGCATCATGCCTAGTTGTTGCTCGAGCTTTTCGATGCGAGCTTGTAATTCCAGGTCTTTCCCTTCGCTGGCTTGATCAGCAGCGCTATTTAAAGCAGGATTGGCTGTCGCAGCCGAATTTTGTTCGGTTTTTGTTGAACCCGTGCCGGCGGCCTTCGCTTCGGTAGGTGCTACCAATTCGAGCGCTTTCTTGGTGGTTTCTGCTTGTGCGGTTTCCGGCTTGACCTGCTTATTGGCGGCTTTTCGCTCATTTTGCGCTTGTCTTTGTGCCGGATTCATAATTGCGTCCGGCTCAGGAATCTTTAAGGTGGCGCCTTCTTTCAGCGAATTGATATTGCCGTTGTTAAATGCGTCCGGATTGGCTCTGTACAAAGCGGTCAACATTTTCTGGGTCGGAATGTTCTTTTCCTGGCCCACTTGGGTGGCGATACTCCATAAAGTATCCGATTTTTGGATAGGGCCGAATTCGCCGCTAGTGGGTGTTTCTGGCGTAATGTTGTCGGCAGGGGCGGCTCGCACTGCTCGCTTTGGTGCAGTTCGAGTTCTCTTGATCGGGCGCTCTAGTGGCTCAATGGGTTCGGCACTGTAACCGCTGGTTTCCACGACAGGCGTGACCGGTTGGTTATAAGCGGCCGGTGGGTCGATGAGCAATGTGAACTCGCGCATCATGCTGCCTTGCGGCCAAGTGACTTCCAACAGGAAATCCAGAAACGGCTCTGTCAACGCTTCCCTTGAGGAGACTTTTACGATGATGGAGCCGTTTGCTTGCACAACCGGCTCCAACTTGATCTTGGACAGAAAATAATTCCAAACTACGCCGGCTTGGTCAAATTTTTCCGGCGGGGCCAATTTTACCGAGACATCGGCCGGATTTTCGCCCGGTGCGACGCTGAGTCTGATTTCGGCATTGAGTTTTTGGTTTAGGGCAGAATGTAATTCAATTTCGCCGATACCTAAGGGTTGGGCACTGACTGGTGCCAGTAACGATACAACCGCTAAGGCTTTAGTTAAATTGCTCACATTGCTTTCCTTCACTTGTAATACCTCGGTACTTACTGACCCACTATAAAACACAGAGCTAAGCGTAGACTAGATGTAGCTTTTTACCAGCACTTCGGCTATTTGCACACTGTTAAGCGCAGCACCTTTTCTGACGTTATCACTCACTACCCATAGATCTATGCCGGTCGGATGGGAAATATCCTCGCGGATTCTGCCGACAAATACATCGTCGTTGCCGGATGATTCCGTCACCGCCGTTGGATAACCGCCGTTCTCACGTTCGTCCAACAACGTTACCCCGGGGGCAGACGCCAACAGCTCGCGAACCTGCTCAGCGGAAATCTTGGTTTTAGTCTCGATATGCACAGCTTCCGAATGTCCAAAAAACACAGGCACCCGCACCGCTGTGGGGTTGACCAGAATATCGGCATCACCGAGGATTTTTCGAGTTTCCCAGACCATTTTCATCTCTTCCTTGGTGTAGCCGTTATCCATGAAGACATCGATTTGCGGCAACACGTTGAAAGCAATTTGCTTTGGATACACGCTAGGCTCGACCGGCTTGGCATTCAACAAATTCGCGGTTTGCGTGGCTAATTCCTCAATCGCTTCCTTGCCCGTGCCGGACACTGCTTGATAGGTGGCAACGTTGATGCGGCTGATACCTGCCGCATCGTAGATCGGTTTCAAGGCCACCAACATCTGGATGGTCGAGCAATTGGGGTTGGCGATAATGCCGCGATTTTTGTAGTCGGCAACTTTTTCCGGATTGACTTCCGGCACCACCAACGGAATGTCGTCGTCGTAGCGAAATTGCGAGGTGTTGTCGATCACCACACAGCCGGCCGCGGCGGCTTTGGGCGCATACTCCGCAGACACTGACGCGCCGGGAGAAAATAAGCCGATCTGCACTTTCGAGAAATCGAAGGTCGCCAAATCTTCCACCACCAGCGACCCGTCTTTAAACGGGATACGTTTGCCGGCCGAGCGCTCGCTGGCTAATGCATAGACTTTGCCCACCGGAAAATTGCGTTCTTCCAAAATGGAAATCATGGTTTCGCCGACCGCGCCAGTGGCGCCGACGACTGCTACATCATAAGTTTTAGACATATTGCTTATCCTTTTAAGGCGTTAAGAACAGCATCGCCCATGCCGGAAGTGCTGACTTTGGTCATGCCTTCCGAATAAATGTCCGCGGTTCTGACTTTACTATCCAATGCGCTGTTCACCGCGCGTTCGATACGCTCGGCGGCTTCCGGCTGGTTAAATGTATAACGCAGCATCATCGCCACCGACAAAATGGTCGCCAGCGGATTGGCGATACCTTGGCCGGCAATGTCAGGCGCGGAACCGTGAATCGGTTCATACATGCCCTTGGCATTGGCATCCAGGGAAGCCGACGGCAGCATGCCGATGGAGCCGGTCAGCATAGCGGCGATGTCGGACAGAATGTCGCCGAACATATTACTGGTGACGATCACATCAAATTGTTTCGGCGCCCGTACCAGTTGCATCGCAGCATTATCGACATACATATGACTCAGTTGTACGTCCGGATAGTCCTTACCCACTTCGGTCATCACGCTGCGCCATAGTTCGGTCACTTCCAGCACATTGGCTTTATCGACCGAGCACAGTTTTTTGTGACGTTTTTGCGCAATCTTGAATGCGGAATGGGCGATGCGGCGGATTTCCGATTCGCTGTAAATCTTGGTATTGATGCCGACTTTCTCGCCGTTTTCGGCCACATGCACACCGCGCGGCTGGCCGAAATAAATGCCGCCGGTCAATTCGCGGACGATCATGAGGTCCAGGCCCGACACCACTTCCGGTTTCAAGGTCGATGCGTCGACCAATTGCGGATACAAAATCGCCGGACGCAGGTTAGAGAACAGATTCAACTCGGAGCGAATGCCCAATAAGCCGCGTTCCGGACGTACCGCATGGGCCAGCGGCTCCCACTTAGGGCCGCCGACCGCACCCAGCAGCACCGCATCAGCGTTTTTGCACAGATTCAGCGTGGTTTGCGGCAGGGGAGTGCCGAAAGCGTCATACGCCGCGCCACCAATCAAGGCGTTCTCGAAAACCAACCCCAGATTCATGTCGGTATTTAGAAAGCTCAAGACCTTGATCGCTTCGGCGACAATTTCCGGTCCGATGCCGTCGCCGGCCAGGACTGCTATTTTTTTGGGCATTTTTTTACCTTTCAGTGGCGCTTATGCGTCTTTGAACAACCACGGTGCGCGATTGGCGCGCTCGGCTTCGTAACTCTTGATTTTGTCGGCATGTTGCAGGGTAAGTGCGATGTCGTCCAGGCCGTTCAGCAAGCGGTAGCGGCGGTTTTCATCGACAGTAAAGGCAATGTTTTGTCCGCTCGGCGTGGTAATGGTTTGGCTTTGCAGATCGACCGTCAATTGGTAACCGTCGACAACTTCCTTGAACAACAGGTCCACGGTTTCCGCCGGCAACACAATCGGCAGAATGCCGTTTTTAAAACAGTTGTTGAAGAAAATGTCGGCAAAGCTTGGGGCGATGATCACCCGGAACCCATAGTCTTCCAGTGCCCACGGTGCGTGTTCGCGCGATGAACCGCAACCGAAGTTTTCCCGGGTCAGCAGAATCTGCGCCCCTTTGTATTGCGGTTGGTTCAAAACAAAATCCTTGTTCAACGGACGGTTGGTGCAATCCATTTCCGGTTCGCCATGATCCAAATAACGCCATTCGTCGAACAAATATGGACCGAAGCCGGCGCGGCGGATCGATTTCAAAAACTGTTTGGGGATGATCGCGTCGGTGTCGATATTGGCGCGGTCCATCGGCACCACCAGGGCGGTTAAAGTGGTAAAAGCCTGCATGATTTAAGCCTCCTCGGCGACGTTGACAAAGTGGCCGGCAATCGCAGCAGCGGCAGCCATGGCGGGACTCACCAAGTGAGTACGGCCGCCGTAGCCCTGACGGCCTTCAAAGTTACGATTCGAGGTCGAAGCGCAATGTTCGCCGGCATCCAGACGGTCGGCGTTCATCGCCAGGCACATCGAGCAACCCGGTTCGCGCCACTCAAAGTCGGCGGCGGTGAAGATTTTGTCCAGGCCTTCCGCTTCGGCTTGTTGTTTGATCAAACCCGAGCCGGGCACTACCAACACTTGTTTGACCGACGCAGCTTTTTTGCGGCCTTTGATCGCCGCAGCCGCGGCGCGCAAATCTTCGATGCGCGAGTTGGTGCAGGAACCGATAAACACCTTATCCAGCTTGATGTCGGTGATTTTTTGGCCGGCTGTTAAGCCCATGTATTGCAGGGCGCGTTCGATGCTTTGCTTCTTGACCGGATCGGCTTCCTGAACAGGATCGGGGATGGATGCATCCACCGGTAATACCATTTCCGGCGACGTGCCCCAGCTGACTTGCGGTTTGATCGCGGCCGCGTCGAATTCGATGACTTTGTCGAATTTGGCGTCGGCGTCGGAATGCAGTTTTTCCCAGTAACGGACCGCCATATTCCAGTCCTCGCCTTTGGGCGAATAAGGCCGGCCTTGGTAAAACTCGATGGTTTTCTCGTCGCAACCAATCAAACCGGCACGGGCACCGGCTTCGATAGCCATATTGCAGACCGTCATGCGGCCTTCCATGCTCAGCGCGCGAATCGCGTCACCACCGAATTCGATGGTGTAACCGGTGCCGCCGGCAGTACCGATCTGGCCGATGATCGCCAACACGATGTCTTTGGCGGTGACGCCCGGACCGGTTTTGCCGTTGACTTTAATCAGCATGTTTTTAGCTTTTTTCTGCACCAGCGTTTGGGTGGCCAGGGCGTGTTCCACTTCCGAGGTGCCGATACCGAAGGCCAGTGCGGCAGAGGCACCGTGGGTTGACGTGTGCGAGTCGCCGCAGACCACGGTCATGCCGGGCAGGGTGGCGCCTTGTTCCGGGCCGACCACGTGGACGATGCCTTGGCGGATGTCGGCCATATCGAATTCGGTGATGCCGAACTCGGCGCAGTTGTTTTCCAGGGTTTGTACTTGCAGACGGGAAACCGGGTCGGCGATGCCTTGCGCGCGGCCGGAGGTCGGCACGTTATGGTCGGCGACGGCCAGATTGCGGGCGACCCGCCACGGTTGGCGGCCGGACATGCGCATGCCGTCGAAAGCTTGCGGTGAAGTCACTTCGTGCAGCAACTGCCGGTCGATATAGATCAGGCACGAGCCGTCGTCTTCGGTATGGACGACGTGGTCGTCCCAGAGTTTGTCGTATAAGGTTTTACCTGCCATTTGGATTTCTCTTTTTAGGTGGTGTACGCATTGATGCCCTTTGGGGTATCGCGTACCGAAAGCTAAAAGGTACGTGTTGCGTACCCTACGAAGTTTTTATGCCAACACCGCTAACACTTTGTCGGTGATTTCGCTCACCGAACCGACACCAGCAATCGACGCGAATTTGGCGCTTTGATCGGGGGCGGAATAAAAGCCGACCAGCGGTTTGGTTTGCTCGTGATACACGCTTAAGCGCTTGCGAACGGTTTCTTCTTTATCGTCGTCGCGTTGGATCAAAGGCTCGTTTGTAACATCGTCCAAGCCCTCCTGTTTCGGTGGATTGAACACCACGTGATAGGTACGGCCCGAGGCCATATGCACGCGCCTGCCGCTCATGCGTTTGATGATCTCTTCGTCATCGACGGCAATTTCCACGACGTAATCCAGTTCTACGCCCATTTTTGCCAGACCTTCCGCTTGTGCAATCGTGCGCGGAAATCCATCGAGCAAAAAGCCATTTTTGCAATCGTCCTGAGTGATGCGGTCTTTAATCAAACCCAAGATGATGTCATCGGAAACCAGGCCGCCTGCATCCATGATTTTTTTGGCTTCAATACCCAGCGGGGTGCCTTCGCGGACGGCGGCGCGCAGCATGTCGCCGGTGGAAATTTGCGGAATCGCGAACTTCTCCGTGATGAACTGGGCTTGGGTGCCTTTGCCCGAGCCGGGGCTGCCTAACAGGATAATGCGCATATCAATCACTCCAGTGTATGAATCAGGTTGGTTGCCCTATATAAAGAGAGCCGGCTCAAGCGCATCAGTTCGTGAGCCTGGCGGAAAAATCCTGCATTTTATCGCACTTGTCCTGTAAATGCCGTCAAATCTTGTTGAACTGGCGGCGCGAGGAGTTGCGAGCTTAACTGGCGGTGCTTGCTTGGCTGTGAGTGCTGAGCAGGGCGAACTCGGCCAGGCTAATCGACTCCGCACGTAAATTGGCGTCGATGCCAAGCTCGATAATCTGCTGCTCGGAGATGAAGTTTTTCAGCGAATTGCGGATGGTTTTTCGGCGCTGCGAAAAAGCCTGGGTCACCAATTGGCTAAAGCTTTTTAGGTCTGGAATGTCGACCGGCGGTTGGCTGTGTGGGGTCAGGCGGACGATGGCCGACATCACTTGCGGAATCGGATCGAAACTTTCCGGTGGCACGTCGAACAGCAATTCGGTTTCACAGTAATACTGCATCATCACGCTCAACCGGCCGTATGTCTTGCTGCCGGGCTCGGCGCAAATGCGGTCCACCACTTCTTTTTGCAGCATGAACAGCATATCTTCCACGCAATCGGTGGATTCCAGCAGATGAAACATCAGCGGTGTGGAGATGTTGTAGGGCAGGTTGCCGATGATGCGCAGTTTCTCGCCGGCTTTTGCCAGCGCGGCAAAATCGAAATTCAAGGCATCCGCACTATGCACGGTCAAATTGCTGTGGTCGGCAAACTGTTTTTGCAGGCGGCTCACTAAATCCCGGTCCAGCTCGACCACATCGAGTTTAGCGCCCGATTCCAGCAAAGGCAGCGTTAGTGCGCCCAGGCCGGGACCGATTTCCACCCAATGTTGGCCAGCCTGCGGATGGGCACTGGCTAGAATGTTGTAAATGATACTGTGATCGTGCAGAAAATTCTGGCCGAAACGTTTGCGGGCGGTGTGGGTCATTTTTAGTTTTATAGGTGGGGAATCATATCCAGTGCAGTCTGCAGTGCAAATCGCAAACTGCCGAGATTGGCTTTGCCGATGCCGGCCAGTTCCAGCGCGGTGCCGTGGTCGACCGAAGTGCGGATAATCGGCAGGCCGAGGGTAATGTTGACGGCCTGTCCGAAGCCTTTGTATTTCAATACCGGTAGACCTTGGTCGTGATACATCGCTAACACGGCGTCGGCGGTTTCCAGGTATTTGGGTGTAAACAGGGTGTCGGCGGGTAGCGGGCCGTATAGGTGAATGCCTTCGCAACGCAGGCGCTCCAACGTCGGCTCGATAATCTCGATTTCTTCCCGGCCGAGATGGCCGCTTTCGCCCGCGTGCGGGTTAAGGCCGCAGACCAAGATTTTCGGGTCGGTAATGTTGAAGCGTTGGCGCAGGTCGAGGTCCAGCAACCGGATAACGGTCGCCAATGCATCCGAGGTGATGGCGGCGCTTACTTCTGACAGCGGCAGATGCGTGGTCGCCAAAGCGACGCGCAGGCCGGGTGTCGCCAGCATCATGACTGGGGTGCCGCCGGTCAGTTCGGCGATAAATTCGGTGTGGCCGCTGAAGGGAATGTTTGCGTCGTTGATCACGCCTTTGTGGACCGGGCCGGTCACCATTGCGGCAAATGCACCGCTCATGCAGCCCAAGGTGGCTTGGCGGATGGTTTCCAGAACATAAGGGCTATTGTTTGGATTCAGGCGTCCGCAAACGGCTGGTTCGCTTAGGCTGATGGGTAGCACGGTTAGGGTGCCGGCTTGCTGTTTGTTAACAGCTTGATCGATGTCGAAAAGTTGAATGGCCAGTGGCAGACCAAGCTGCTCCGCCCTTTGCTGCAATAGTTCCGGATCGGCAATGGCAACGAGTTGACAAACCTGTTCCTGCTGCGCCAGTTGTATGCATAAGTCCGGGCCGACGCCGGCCGGTTCGCCTGGCGTCAAAGCGATGCGAGGTATAGACATATTAACTCCCAAATCGAACCGGTGAATGATGCAGCGTAAACCGAGCCAAGACTTGTTTATTGTCTATCTGTGCACTGGCCGGACAGTTAAACAGGGTTGTGTTCCTGGCAAATTTGCTCGCTATCGGCTGTGCTGAGCTTTTCCTGGGTTAGCTGGCAGAAAAAGCCGTCGTCTTTTTCGCTGAAATTGCGGCAGGTTTTGCAAACGCCGAACGATTGCGACTGATTTGCTTTTTGCAGCGCGGTAAGGGCTTGCTGAAACACATTAGCGTCTGAAGGCGGTGAATCGCTGCTTTGCAGGATGGCCGTGGCGCCGTGGAATAAATCAGACGGTCGCGCTTGTTTGAGTATGGCTGCGCCGTCCGCCAGCAACTGCAAATGCACCACGCGCTTGTCGTTGGCATCCGGCGTTTTACCGATATAGCCCTTCTTTTCCAGAATAATCAGCGATTGTGATACGGTGCCGCGAGTCATGCCCAGATAATTGGCGACAGCTGCTGGGGTGTTGCTATATTTATTGCAGCGCGAGAGGTAATTGAGCACTTGGAAGTGTACCGGCTGCAAGCCGAGTTCCGTACATTTTTTCCGCTCTTCGGAGCGGATCAACGTAGTCATGCACTCAATAAGTTCGTAAATATCAGTTTGTTGCATAAATTGCATTCTCATCGTGACCCACTAGGTTGACAAGGCGATAGTTTAGGGGGTAAATTGATAGCGAATCGAAACTTTACTTTATAACATCGGCCTGGAGTCAACAAGCTGTTATTTTACCATGCTAAATCGGGTGTCTGTTCGTCCTGATCTTTTATGGTTTAATGCACCAAGTTGGCTCTTTTTTTTAACTTGCGGGTGGCAGGAATTTTAAATGAAAAATACTATAAAAATGCTGAATAAATCCCTACTGGCGAGTTCTATCGCCATGCTGTTGTCATCCGGAGTGGCGGTGGCAAAATCCGACGACTTTCATAAGCTCTACCAAGACAATTGTGCCAGCTGCCACGGTTCCGATCACGGCGGTTATCTGGCGCCGGCGCTGAACTCGGCGACGTTGAAAGGCCGCAGTCCCACCTCCTTGCGCACCATCGTCATGGCCGGCAGCTTCGACACCTTGATGCCTCCGTTCTACGGCAAACTGAGCGACGACGAAATTCGCGGCGTGATCAAACATCTGCAAGAAACGCCAAAACAGCCCAACCCGGCCTGGACCATCGACGATATGAAAAAGTCGTTGAAAGTCTATGTCAAAGACGAAAGTACATTACCGGCCAAGCCGACTTTTCAAATCGACGATAAATTTGAAAACTTGATAGGTGTCGCGGCGCGCGGCAAATACGGTCGTGGCGAAGGCTCCAAAGCCATCTTTATTAATAGCTCCACCCATCAAAAAGTCGGCGAAGTACCTACCGGCACCGCCGCGCATATCATCGATTTCAACCCGGCCAATCCGCGCTGGGCTTATGTAAAAACCGATACCGCCGAGATTTTTAAAGTCGATTTGTATTCCATGCAAGCGGTACGCAGCATCAAAACCGGCTGGAACGGCCCGGGCATGGGGGTATCGCGCGACGGTAAATATATTATGGCCGGTTCTTTCGTACCGCATAACGCCGTGATTCTGAATGCCGATACCCTGGAACCATTGAAAACCTTCGAACTGGAAGGCACCGATCCGGATGGTAAACACGTTTCGTCCGACTCAGGCATGATCATCGGTACTCCATACGCGGACATTTTTGCGATTGCATTGGAAAATGCCGGCCAGGTTTGGGTCATCGATTTAAACAAAGAAGGCTTCCCTGTCACCCGGATCGAGAACGTAGGCCGACATTTGCATGACGCCTTCCTGACTCACGGCGGCAAAAAACTGATGATCGCGTCTTACGACGACAGCATCGTCGCCGCCATCGATCTGGAAAAACGCGAAATCATCAAAAAATTGGAAGCCGGGTGCGTGCCGCATGTTGGCGGCGGTTCGGCGGTGAAAGTGGATGGCCGTACTTTGGGCTTTGGCACCAACTTCGGCGATTGCGACAAAACCGTGGTCAGCGTTTGGGATCTGGACAAAATGGAAGTCGTCAAACAAGTACCGGTTTCCGGCGGCACCGAATCGCCCGCTGCGCATGCCAACGCCCCTTATGTGGCGGTTGACATCATCAGCAAGGATAGACGCGCCCGCACTGTACAGTTGATCGACAAGAAAACCCTGGAAGTGGCTAGAACCCTGGATGTCGGCGGCCACGCCTACTTCCCGGAATATAGCGCCGATGGCAAATTCCTGTATATCAGTGCCGGTTACAACGGCGACGAAGTGGTGGTTTACGATTCCAACACCTTGCAAAAAGTCGCCAGCGTACCGATGGAAAGCCCCGCAGGTATCTTCTCGCGCGGCCGGGTTAAATACATGACCCGCGGCTTGTCGCCCGACGAAATGGAGCAATCAAAATGAAGATGACTCATTTTATCGTGTCGTTGCTGGCGGGGTTGCTTGCCGCCGGTAGCGCACAGGCTACCAGTTTGTATGTCGGTCAAGCTAAAGCGGGCGCGGTGTGTGCGCAATGTCACGGCATCCGAATGCCCAGTGCCGATGCGCCGTTTCCACCGTTGGGCGGCCGCGATCCCGAGTATTTGAAAACCGCGATCAAACAATATCGCGACAAAACTCGGAAATCCGACATTATGAATGCGATCGCCGGTTCGCTGACCGACGCGGAAATCAACGACATCGCCGCGTATTACGGCAGCGTTAAACCTTAGCCTGATGGTTGCCGGATGAGAGTCGTATTAATTACTCTGTTGGTGGCGCTCACGGTAGTTGCTCATGCAGAAGCTGAGACGGATTGTGAAGGTGATATAGGTAGTACTCTGTATCAAGCTTGTGTCCTTTAAAAGACAATTAGCGAATTAGATGCGGAACTTAATGTCGAATACCGGAGAATTCTCGATTCTCATCCGAAAGATAGGTTTCCAAAAGAAAATGAATTGCTAGTAGAGGCGCAGCGCGCTTGGATTCGTTACCGGGATAAAGTGTGCGATTTTGAAGACCAAGCAATTGGTGGGGCATATTCAATTTCGTTGATGAGATGCAAGGCAAGAATTACTGAAAACCGGCTAAACGAATTTATTCAAATTTATGGGGACAAAATTTAAATCTAAGTTAATTTGGTAATTTTGTGTCATTCAAATGTATTATGTTTAGAGTTTATGACATGAGGAATTTATTGCTAGTGTTCGTTATGACCATTAGCACTGAAATTTCCGCCAATGAACTGACCTCGGTGCGGCAGCAGGAGCTGTTGAATATGCTCAAGCATGATTGCGGCTCCTGTCACGGCCTGCCGCCGAAAGGCGGCTTGGGGCCATCGTTGATGCCGGAAGCGCTGGCTGGCAAAAGCGACGCTCTGTTGGCGGATGCGATTCAAAACGGTCGAGCAGGCACGGCTATGCCGCCGTGGAAGAGTTTTTTGACTGTCGATGAAACTGCTTGGCTGATTCAACAACTAAGAACGCACTGAAGGCTGTTTTCGCAGTAGCTAGGCCTAATCGCCTAATGGGCAGATTTACTTCTTGAATGATCGACGCTAAATAACACGCGCCCTATGAAACTTTCTTATTCCCGAAGTCTCCTGATTTTCCTGTTGTCGTCTGCGCTACCCGGTCATGCGGAGCTCAGAGCCACCGGCGATCTCGGCGTAGTGATTGAACGAGAAACCGGCAGCATCCAGATTGTTAACACCACGAAACCGGTGTCGCTGAGTCGCATCGAAGGCTTGGGCGATTTGTCTCACGCTTCGATAGTGTTCTCCCGCGATCAGCGCTATGCCTATGTATTTGGACGCGATGGCGGTTTGACCAAGATTGATTTGCTCCAGGATAAAATCGATAAACGCATCATCCAGGCCGGGAACAGCATCGGCGGGGCGATTTCTCAGGACGGCAAAGTGATTGCGGTTTCTAATTACACACCCGGCGGCGTTAAGCTGTTCGACGCGGTGACGCTGGAACAACTGGCCGAAATCCCCGCTATTTACGGCGAAGACAATAAATTATCCAAAGTGGTCGGCTTGGTTGACGCGCCGGGTCAACGCTTCGTTTGCAGTCTGTTCGAAGGCAACGAAATTTGGCTGATTGATGCTAAAAATCCGCGTCAGCCCGTTGTGAAAAAATTTAAAGACATCGGCAAACAGCCTTACGACGCCTTATTGACGCCGGATGGCCATTACTACGGCGCTGGATTGTTTGGTGAAAAAGGTTTGGCTTTGCTGGATTTGTGGCAGCCGGAAAAAGGTGTCGAACATATTCTGGAAGATTACGGCAAAGATGATGAACAAATGCCGGTCTATAAAATGCCGCACCTGGAAGGTTGGACCGTGGCCGGCGACTGGTTGCTGGTGCCGGCAGTGGGATTGCATGAGGTGTTGGTGATCGACACCCGCGAATGGGAGTTGGTCAAGCGTATTCCGGTTGCTGGGCAGCCGGTGTTTGTTACCTCGCGGCCGGACGGGCGGCAAGTATGGGTGAATTTCGCCTTTCCGGACAATCAAACCGTGCAAGTGATCGATTTGAAAGATTTTAATGTGCTTAAAACACTGCAACCCGGCAAGGCCGTGCTGCACATGGAATTCAGTCCGCGCGGCGAATCGGTATGGCTGGCGGTGCGCGACGAGGACCGGGTGATGGTTTATGACACTGAGACCTTTGCCGAAACCGCCCGCCTGCCGGCGCAAAAACCCAGTGGGATTTTCTTCACTGATCGCGCCAATCGCATAGGTTGGTAACATGCTGGCACCCTTGCACAAACGCTTGCTCAACGACTATCAACAGGATTTTCCGTTGAGCCCGACCCCCTACCGCGACATTGCCGAACAGCTTGGCGTCAGCGAGGATGAGGTGTTAAATGCGTTTCAAACTTTATCCGAACAGCAGATGATCAGCCGCATCGGTCCGGTTATCGCGCCCAATAGCATCGGTAATAGCGCACTGGTGGCGATGGCGGTGCCGGAATTTGATTTGCCAAGGGTCGCCGAATTGGTCAGCGCTTATCCGGAAGTCAATCACAACTATGAGCGCGAAAATCGCTTCAATCTGTGGTTTGTATTGATTGCGGACAGTGAGGCTCACCTTAAAGGCGTGATCGCGGATATCGAAACTCAAACCGGCTATCCGGCGATGCTGTTGCCGATGTTGGCCGACTATTTCATCAACCTGGGATTTGAGCTTAATCTGCATGATTGACGCTATTGACTATCAATTGATTGCCGCCGTGCAAGCAGGATTACCGATTGCGGCGAGGCCGTATGCGGCAATAGCGGAGCAATTGGCGATAGCCGAGCAAGACGTGATTGAGCGTTTGGCCCGCTTGAAGACCCAGGGATTAATCAAGCGTTGGGGCGTAGTCGTCAAGCATCGTCAACTCGGCTACCGGGCCAATGCGATGATTGTGATGGATGTGCCAGACGACCGGGTGGCTCGGGTGGGCGCGTTGATCAGCCAGCAGGCTTGCGTGAATCTGTGTTACCAACGCCCGCGCCAAGGCGAAATCTGGCCGTATAGCCTGTATTGCATGATTCATGGCAAGACCCGGGACGTGGTGTTGGAACAATGGGCCGAACTGCGGCATGCCTGCAACCTATGCGAATATCCATTCGAAGTATTGTTTAGCCGGCGTTGTTTTAAACAGCGTGGCGCTCTGTATGCTCACCCCAATGGCAATGGGGCCTTTCCCTCTATTGCCGGAGAGAGCAGGACTGAGGAGATTAAAAACAAGCAGTCTTTTGGTATGCACTTCGCCTAAACATGGACGCCATAGACAAAGCCATTATCAACCGCCTGCAACAAGGCTTCCCGATTTGCGCAGCACCCTATCAACGAGTTGCTGAGGAATTGGGGCTTGTGGAAGCCGAGTTACTCGCAAGATTGCAAAACATGCTGGCCGACGGCGTCTTGTCACGCTTTGGGCCTATGTATCATGCCGAACAAATGGGCGGCGCCTTGACCTTGGCGGCCCTGAAAGTACCGGAGGCGCGCTTCGATGAAGTAACCGAAATCGTCAATAGCTTCCCGGAAGTGGCGCATAACTATGCCCGTAATCATCCACTGAACATGTGGTTTGTGCTGGCGACCGAGCAACCCGAACAGGTGGCAACCGTCATCGCGGAAATCGAGCGTCGAACCGGTCTGGCCGTCTATAACATGCCGAAGATCAGCGAATACTATGTTGGTTTGCAATTGGAAGCCTGATGCCCATCGATGAGATAGACCGGAAAATTATCCAAGCCACCCAGGCCGGTTTGCCCTTGGTCAGCGAGCCCTACCAAGCCGTTGCCGAGCAATTGGGCTTGTCCACCCAAACCGTGATGTTACACCTGGCCGAAATGCAACAGACCGGGGTGGTTCGCCGCATTGCTGCAGTGCCCAATCACTACAAACTGGGTTATCGTTTTAACGGTATGACAGTGTGGGATGTCGAAGATGGGTACGTCGACGAACTGGGGCAAAAAGTGGCCATGCTGCCGTTTGTCAGTCATTGCTATCAGCGCCCCCGGCACTTGCCTGAGTGGCCCTATAACCTGTTCGCCATGGTGCACGGCAAGACCGAACAGGATGCCGGCGAGCAAGTGGCTATCATTGCCGAACTATTGGGTGCGCAAGCACGCAGCCATGAGGTGTTGTACAGCACTAAAATTCTAAAAAAAACCGGTTTAAGAATCGGAGGATAAAGCATGTTCAGACTGAGCCAATACATGCGCGAACTGCTGCATCCAACCCCGCTGACGGCGCCGCGCAAACCCGCCGGGCCGGTAGTGATTTGGAACTTGATCCGCCGCTGCAATTTAACCTGCAAGCATTGTTACACCACGTCTGCGGACATCAATTTCCCCGGCGAACTGAGCACACCGGAAATTTACGCGGTGATGGACGACCTGAAGGCGTTTAAAGTCCCTGTGTTGATTCTGTCCGGCGGCGAGCCGCTGCTGCATCCGGATATTTTTGCTATCTCGCAACGTGCTCGCGACATGGGGTTTTATGTCGCTTTGTCGAGTAACGGCACCTTAATTAATCCATCTAACATCAAGCAAATCGCTGCCATTGACTACCAATATATCGGCGTTAGCCTGGATGGTATTGGCCAGACCCATGACACGTTCCGCCAGAAGCAAGGTTCGTTCGAGGCGTCGCTGGCCGGTATTCGTTTATGCCGTGAACACGATATTAAAGCCGGCGTCAGGTTTACGCTAACTCAAGACAACGCCCACGATTTCGAAGGTCTGTTGCAATTGATGGACGACGAAGACATAGATAAATTCTACCTGTCGCATTTGAATTACGGCGGCCGCGGTAACAAAAACCGTAAGGACGACGCCGAGTTTCAGTTGACCCGCAAAGTCATGGACAGCTTGTTCGAAAAGTCTTTAAGTTGGGAGCAGCAAGGTTTGCACCGCGAGGTAGTGACCGGTAACAACGACGCTGACGCCGTGTATTTTCTACATTGGGTCAAGCGCCGCTTTCCTGAGCGCGCAGAGCATATTCGAACCAAACTGGAACAATGGGGAGGCAATGCCTCCGGCGTCAACGTTGCCAATATTGACAATCTCGGTAATGTCCATCCGGATACGTTCTGGTGGCATTACGGCTTGGGCAATGTGCGTAAACGACCTTTTTCCGAAATCTGGATGGACGTCAATGATCCGCTGATGGCCGGATTGAAAGCGTCGCCACGGCCGCTGAAGGGGCGCTGTGGTGAATGCTACTATCAAAACATCTGCAACGGTAATACGCGGGTTCGCGCGCAGCAAATGACGGGCGATTTTTGGGCCGAGGACCCGGGCTGCTATCTGCTGGACGAAGAAGTTTTTGCTTAGATGGGATTGAGTTTGATTAGGCTTGACCTTGGCGCATCAATGCGCATGGGATGCTCCACAGCAATTTAGCCGAAGCTTGAGCCGAAAAATCGGCATCCAATCGAGTCAGAGAGGCTTTTTTGATAACAATGTTGTCGGGAGTCGTGCCCAGAAGCCGGGAAATGGTAATCGAAAAGTCCGGTTCGTGCCCGACTAGCCATGCGTCGCTTATGCCACGCTGGGCGAGTTTGCTAAGTTCGGTGAGTATAGTGGGTGTAGCTGTTTCGATTGCCAACCAACTAACGGTTTGCGGGGCTGGGCTGCCAGGGAGGCTTTGGTTGAGAATCCTTGCGGTCTGTTGGGCGCGTAACAGCGGGCTGCAATAAATTGATTCCGGAATTAAACCGTTGGCCAAACAAAATGCAGCGATGCGTTTTACCTGCTTTTCGCCTTTTTCGATCAAGGCTCTGTCCGCGTCGGGCAGCGATAAGCCGCCAACTTCTGCTGTAGCGTGTCTGAGGAAGGTGATAAGCATAGTTGGTCTCCTTGTCGGACAGTTTTAACTGGAATCTTCGGTTATCGATACGTTTGGGCTTTCGGCGAAGCGATGGAGTGTGTTTAAGTTCCAGCTAAATTTAGCGCAAATAGTTGCCTGGTTGTTACGCCTTTAGGGCTTTAACCGCTAGCCTGGGGAATATAGTGGATAATTCTTGACTGAATTACTGGGTATAGTCATAATCGCTCAATCTTTCAATTGCTTATAGAGTTTTATATGTCCGATCCTATTGTTTTTACCGACAGTGCAGCGCAAAAAGTAGCGGGTTTAATTCAGGAAGAGGGTAACGATAATCTTAAGCTCAGAGTTTATATCAGCGGTGGCGGCTGTTCCGGATTTCAGTATGGTTTTACCTTTGACGAAGAGGTGAATGACGACGATACGCAAATCCTCAAAGACGGTGTGACAGTGCTGATTGATTCGATGAGTATTCAGTATCTTAGCGGTGCCGAAATCGATTACAAGGAGGACTTATCCGGCGCGCAATTCGTGATTCGCAATCCAAATGCGACCACTACCTGCGGTTGCGGCTCGTCTTTCTCAGCTTAAGCCGTTTTTACCCGGATAAATCCCACCTAATACCACGGGCGTAGCTGCGCCCGTGACGCTGCATAGATTTCCCGGCAGATTGTTCAGGGTTTGCCGTGCCAGCCAGGCAAAAGCAATCGCTTCGACATGGTCCGGGTCGATTCCCCGTTCCGCTGTCGACGTTACAGACATATCCAGATTTTTCCGTAACAGCTTCATCAATTGGCCGTTATGTGCTCCGCCGCCGCAAATCAAGGTTTGCAAGGTATTTGGTGCATATTGGCGAATGGCATCGGCGATAGTGTCGGCGCTGAATTGACAGAGTGTGGCTTGAATATCTTCGGGCTCAAGGTCTGGAAATAAGCTGAGCTTTTGCTGTAACCATGCAGGCGAAAAATATTCCTTTCCAGTGCTTTTCGGTGGCGCTAGCCGGAAGTAATCGTCGTCACTTAAAGCTGCGAGCAGGGCAAGGTGGGCTTTGCCCTTGGCTGCCCAGTTGCCGTTACGGTCATAAGGTAGGTTGTAATGTTGCTGACACCACCAGTCCATTAAGCCATTGCCGGGGCCGGTATCGAAGCCGATGACCGGTTTATCGTTTAACGCCGTTATGTTGGCGATGCCGCCAATATTGACGATGACTCTGGCTTGTGCTGCGTCGCTAAAAACCGCTTGATGAAAGGCTGGAACCAGCGGCGCGCCTTGGCCACCGACGGCAATGTCGCGGCGGCGGAAATCGGCGACCGTGGTGATGCCGGTGATTTCGGCGATGCGATTCGGATCGCCGATTTGCAGAGAAAAGCCATTGGCAGTCTCCGGGGCGTGATAAACGGTTTGGCCGTGGCTACCGACAGCTTTGATTGCGCTCGCTGGGATCTGAGCGTTACTTAATAAAGTCAGCGCGGTTTCGCCGAATAAACGACCGATCTGGCTATCCAGCGAGCCGTAATCTGTTAATAAAACAGGTTGATTCGCTTGACTAAGCTTGTGAATTTTTTGCCGGAGTTCGGGGGGGAATGGTTGGTAATGGAATGCGACAAGTTGTATTTTGCCGTTGCTAAAATCCACAAGACCAGCATCGATACCATCGACGCTGGTCCCTGACATTAAGCCTATATAAAGCTCGGACACTGTATTAGTTTTGAGCAACCAGTGCGTCGCCTTTGGCTTGTTTCAGTTGCGCCAAAAATGGCTGGGTTTGTGCTTTGAATTTGGCCAATAAGGCTTTGTCCATAGGCATGGAGTGAGGTATTTTGGCGGTAACCGGGTTGACATGCATGCCACCGATACGGAATTCATAATGCAAATGCGGGCCGGTAGCTAAGCCGGTTTTGCCGACATAACCGATCACGTCGCCTTGTTTAATGGCGCTGCCGAGTTTTTGACCGGATTTGAAACCGGACAGGTGGGCGTACAAAGTTGAGTATTTTTGGCCGTGTTCGATTTCCACTACATTGCCGTAGCCGTTTTTCACGCCGCGGAAGACGATTTTGCCGTCGCCGGTGGTTTTAACTGGTGTGCCGATGGCTGCGGAATAATCGACGCCTTTGTGAGCGCGTATGGTATTCAGGATGGGATGCTTGCGGTGCAAATCAAAGTGCGAGCTGATTTTGGCAAAATCCATCGGCGTTTGCAGAAAGGCTTTGCGCAGGTCATTGCCGTCCGGGGTGTAATAACCGGTGTTGCCTTGGTTGTCTTCGAAGCGCACGGCGGTATAGGTCTTGCCCTGGTTGACGAATTCAACCGACAGGATCTCGCCGGTGTCGAATTCTTTGCCGTCTACAAATAGCTTTTCATAGACGACCGTAAATTGGTCGCCGTCTCTTAAATTAAGTGCGAAGTCGATGTCCCAGGCAAAGATGTCAGCCAGTTTCAGGATTAGTTTTTCCGGCAGGCCAGCTTCCTTGCCGTCTTCGAACAGTGAGGAATCGATAGAGCCTTTAGCGCTGGCAATTTGGTAATCGACTTTTTTACTGAGTAGTTCCACGTCGAAATTGTCGTCATGCCGCGTGGCTATCAATGTTTCGAACGGATTTTTGCTGTAAGTCAACTGTTCCAGTTCGCCTGAAGCGTTCAACGTAGCGACGACGTCTTGACCTGGTTCGACGTCGGCGAATTGTTTGCCGGTAGGGTTGGCGTGGATGATTTTATGCAAATCTTCCCGGCTTAAATTGAGTGCGGAAAAAATGCTGGAGAGGTTCTCGCCGGATTTAACGGTGTGTTCAAGTTCCTCGGTGATGTTGAGGTGTTGCGCTTCGGGAGGTTCTACGTATTTGGTGTATTGGTTGATCTTGGACGAGATCAGTCTGTCTTGCTCCAAGGTTTTTGCGTCTTCAAAACCTTTATGCGGTATCAATCCGTAACTTGCGCTGGCGGCAACAACGGTGCAGGTGCCTAAAAGCACCGACTTGAGTATTCTGTTCTTCACAGTAATCACACTTCATTGTTTGTCGAGCGTTTCATTGTAGGGAATTTTGGTGCATAAGGCCAACAAAAGGCCATTTTTTATCCTTCCCTACAATTCCATCACTTATAATGCGCGGCCAAAACTTAAGGCTAATTGGAGAATAAATTGTTGCAAGAAACCTTGGCTCAGTTGCGTTACGGCGCTGAAGAAATTTTGCTGGAATCTGATTTGGTCAAAAAATTGGAGGAAAATCGGCCGCTAACAATCAAGGCCGGATTTGACCCGACCGCGCCTGATTTGCATCTGGGGCACACGGTGCTGATTAATAAGCTGAAGCAATTTCAGGATGCCGGGCATAACGTGCAATTTTTGATCGGCGATTTTACCGCGATGATAGGTGATCCGACTGGCAAAAACGTCACCCGTAAGCCGTTGAGTCGTGAAGAAGTGGCGGAAAACGCGAAAACCTATCAGGCACAGGTGTTCAAGATTCTTGATCCCGAAAGAACCGAGGTGAAGTTTAATTCGGCGTGGATGGGGGTGATGACCAGTGCTGAGCTAATCCAGTTGGCGGCAAGAAACACCGTGGCGAGAATGCTGGAGCGTGATGATTTCAGTAAGCGATATAAGGGTGGTCAACCGATTGCAATTCACGAATTCTTGTACCCCTTAATACAAGGCTATGACTCGGTGGTCATGAAAGCGGATGTTGAGTTGGGTGGTACGGATCAGAAATTTAACTTGTTGATGGGTAGGCAATTGCAGGAAGGTTATGGGCAAAAGCCGCAAGTCGTTCTAACTATGCCGATATTGGAAGGACTTGATGGTGTCCAGAAAATGTCCAAATCGCTTAACAACTATATAGGTATAGCCGACGTTCCTGATGATATGTTTGGCAAGATCATGTCGATCTCAGATGAGCTCATGTGGCGTTACTTTAAGTTACTGAGCTTTAAGCCAATGACTGAAATAGAAAGTTGGCGGGCTGCGTGCGAGAGTGGTGAGAACCCAAGAAATTACAAAGTTGCGCTTGCGCAGGAGATTGTTGGTAGATTTCATGGGTTGCAGGCTGCAAAAACGGCTCTGGAAAGTTTTGAGGCCCGATTTCAGCGCGGGGCGCTACCGGATGTTATCGAGGAGGTTCAAATTAAAGTCGATGAACAGGGAATGCCGATTGCTAATGTGTTGAAAAATGCTGGGTTAGTGGAAAGTACTTCTGAAGCGCTACGTTTGATCAAACAAGGTGCAGTAAAGATTGATGGTGAAAAACTGGAGGATCCCAAAGCTTTAATTTCGGCGCCTGCGAGGCATGTTTATCAAGTAGGGAAAAGAAAGTTTGCGCGAATAGAAATAATTTCTTGACGCGAGGATGTTGGGTAATTAGAATGAGCGGCTCTTCACTGCTCTGGCTTTTAAGTTTTAGCGGTGAAGCGGTCG